>DATAKV010000252.1:0-6669 GCA_036261375.1 Anaerolineales bacterium | reverse complement strand
GATCTGTCTGAGTCGATCGAGCTGACCCGGCTTGCTTTTGACCTTGGCTTCGAAGCTGCGCTGGTCGTGCCTCCCTACTACTTCCGTACAGCAACCGATGACGGCCTCTTCCGCTGGTACAGCGAATTGATCCACAAGGCTGTCCCGGCCGATCGCCACATCCTGGGGTATCACTTCCCCAGGGTAGCGGGGATCGGGTTCTCGCTCGAGCTTCTTCAACGGCTGAAAAATGCCTTCCCGGTCCAGTTCGCCGGGATCAAGGACTCCTCCCACGATGCCGACCTTGCCCGTACTCTCGGAGCGACATTCGGCAGTGATCTCGTCGTGCTGACCGGCACCGATACCTATCTTCAGCTTGCCATGCAGAACCAGGCGGCGGGCTGCATCACCGCCCCGGCCAACATCCTTTCACGCGACCTGCGCGAAGTCTGGGATGGGATGCAGGCAGGGACCGAGGTGTCGGACATCCAGGCTCGTGTGGACCGGCAGCGGCATCTCCTCGAGAAATATACTCCCTACCCGCCGGCATTAAAAGCCCTGCTGCACAGACAGCACGGATTTCCCCGCTGGTCTGTGCGACCACCTTTGGTGGAGATGAGCTCGGACATGGAAGACAGTCTCATCCGGGATTTTATGCAATAGGTTGGACATTAACGGCAAACCGGCAGGCTCGGTCCCAAAGACAGCCTGCCGGTTTTTGCTCCTATTGGGGTAAAAAAGACAGTCCCGAGGTGGAGCGGGGGAACCCCAACCTCGGGACGTATCTGGGTGCGGGCGACCCGGTACCAATAAAGGCTCCGCACCCTTAATATACAATACCCGGGGGAGACGGTCTGTCAGGGATGTCTGATATTCCCTGTGGGATTCCTTGATGCCCGCCGACAGACATCACCTTCACTGGTCCAGGGATATGATGCCATGCTGGATGGCAAATTTCACCAGCGCCGTCATATCTTTGAGACCCAGTTTTTGCATAAAGCGGCTGCGATAGGTCTCGACGGTCTTGACCGAGAGGAACAGGATTGCAGCTGCCTCAGAGCTGGTCTTTCCCTCGGCGATCAACTGCAGGACCTGGCGCTCGCGCGGGCTGAGGCCCTCCAGCACGTCGCCGCTGCCCTGGCGTACATAATCCTCCACCACGGTCTCGGCGATTTTGCGGCTGAGATACCGCCGTCCCTCGTAGACGGTGCGGATGGCTTCCACGACCTCTTCACCCGCCGATTCCTTCAACAGGTAGCCCATAGCACCGGCCTGCAGAGCGCGCTGGATGTGCACACTGGTGAAATGGATCGACAGGATCATCACACGGGTGTGAGGGTGGGTGGCGGTGATCTGCTGTGTGGCTTCGATCCCGTTCAGGAGCGGCATGGCAATATCCATAACCGCCACATCCGGTTTGAGCTTATCAGCCAGCTGAACCGCCTCGTGACCATTATCCGCTGTTCCGATTACTTTGATGTCTGTCTGTGAATTGAGTAGAAAGCACAGACCATCACGAACGACGGGATGGTCATCGGCCAGAATGACTGTGATCATGATCTCTTCTCCTGCGTAGTTTTATTCCGGCTGGCGCTTCCACCAAACGGTATCTTGACTTCGATCTTGGTGCCGTTCTTGTAGGCGGAGTGGACCTTGAGGTCTCCACCGAATGCCTCGGCGCGCTCCCGCATGATCCGTATACCGTGGCTGCCCGGCTGGTTGACCTTCTGCCAGGACAGGATGCCTATGCCATTGTCTTCGATGACCAAGTGAGCAGCATCGTCATCGATAGCCAGTGTCATGGACGCCTGGCTCGCCTGGGCGTGGCGGGCGATGTTCGTCAGGGCTTCCTGGGCGATGCGCAGCAGGGTCATCTCGATACCGGGGTCAAGACGGGGGGTGGGAGTCGCCGGCATACTATTCACGACCTGGATCCCGAAGCGCTGTGAATACCGGTCGGCATACTCGTTGAGGGCCGCGTCCAGACCGTAATCGTCCAGGACATTGGGCCGCAGGTCGGCCATGACACTGCGGGTGATCGCCAGAACATCCTTGACAAGAGTAACCGAGTCGTTCAGGCGTGTCCCCACTTTTTCGAGAGTTTCCTTGGTCAACTGGCTACGTAAAATATTCAGGTTGAGGGTCAGGGCAGCCAGGTTTTGGCCGACCCGGTCATGCAGCTCACGAGCAATGGCGTGGCGCTCATCCTCCTGCACTTCGACCAGGCGGCGGGACAGGAGCTTGAGACTTTCGCGGTGCCGGTGGATCGCCTCCTCCGACTGTTTGCGATCGGTGATGTCGATGGTCACGACCACCACCTCCACGTCCGCCACCTGGACCGGCGCTGCATTCACACTCGTCCATTTGATCTCGCCGTTCGGCTGAACGATGCCGGTTTCAACGTTGTAGATCGTCTTATTTTCGGCAATGGCCCGCCGGCTGGCGAACTCCTTCGGTGACATGGGCATGCCATCGGAGCGAATGTAGCGCCGGGCTTTGAAGGCGCCCTGGAGCAGGTCCTCCTTCGACATGCCGAGGATCTCGGTCAGTGCCGGGTTCATATCCACGATGCGGCCTTCCTTACCCAGGAACGAAATGCCCACCGGCAGGATCTCGAACAGGGTGCGCAGCTTTTCCTCGTTGACGCGCAGTGCTTCCTGGGCCTCTCTCTGTTTGGTGTTGTCGCGGATCGAGACCATGACGTCCCAGCTGGTATTGTTGTCGATGGGTGAAAGCATCACATCGACCGGGAATTCACTTTCATCCTTGCGCTGCCCGAACAGGTCAAAACCCAAACCCATAATGCGCCGGGTTCGCTGGCCGGAATACATGTCCCGGTTCTTCAAGTGCCGGTTGCGGAAGCGTTCTGGGATCAGCATCTCCACCGATTTTCCGAGAACTTCATTTGGGGTATATCCAAAGAGGGTTTCCACCTGGGTGTTGGCGTGAACGATCCGCCCTTCGCGATCGGTGATCACGATGGCGTCTGGCATGGATTCGAGGATCAAGCGGGAGGTGGCCTCACTTTCCCGCAGGAATTCGTAAGCTGCCTGCAGCTCTGCGGTCCGGTTCAGCACGCGTTCCTCCAGCTGGAGGTTTAACTGGTGCAGCTCCTCCTCGGTGCGCTTGCGCTCGCTAATATCCAGCATGGCTGCAATGGCGCCGCGCGACCGGCCCTTCGCGTCGAAGAGCGGTTTGGCAAAGGCATAGATGTATTTCCGGGTGCCATTCTCAAAACGCAGTTCCAGCGCATCTTCCTTCAGCTCGATCCCATGACGGGCGGCTGCCTGCATCGGCATGTCCTCGGCTGCAACTTCGATACCGTCACGGAAAACGCGGTAGCCGGGCTGCTCCGTGATCGGGGCCGACTTGGAGATGTTCAACTGTGAGAGGTCGGGCATCTCCAGGAGACGATAGCCGGCCGGGTTAGCGCTGATGAACCTGCACTCCGGATCGTTCGCCACGAAGATACCGATCGGACTTACGTTCATGAGCGTTTCGATCTCCTCGGTCCGGGCGCGGAGCGCCTCCTCCTCCCGTTTGCGCTCGGTAATATCCTGGCATATGGCGATCAGGTGCAGGGGATTTTCATTCGGGTCGCGTACCAGCGAAATGCTGTTCTGGACCCAGACCTCGGCCCCGTCTCCACGGATGTATAACTTTTCGATGGTGAATGAGGAGGCCTCTCCATCAAGAAGTCTCGAAATATGTTCCTGCGTGCTCCTGATGAAATCGGGATGGATCAGTGTATCAAGCGTCATCGACAGCAGTTCCTCGCGGGTGTAGCCGACGATTTGGCACAGGGCATCGTTCACATCCTCAAATCGAGTCTCCGGGGTGAGCAGCGCAAAGCCGACGGCCGTTGTGTTGAAGGTGACCCGCAGGCGTTCCTCCGAGTCTCGCAGGGCCCGGTCGACACGCATCTTTTCGGCGGCCGTCCAGGTGCGCTCGGCAATCGCTTCAAGCAGGTAGACATCATCCTTATCCCACTGGCGCGGCTTGTCGTCGCTGATCCACAGGGATGCCACCCAGCGATCCTCGTCCATGAGAGGCACGGCCACATAGGCGCGTTCGCCATAGGGGAGGTAAGACCGCTCATACTCCTGGGCTGTGCGGGGATCGATCTTGGAGTCATCGTTGACGATCGTTTTCCCGATCATCATCTCGACCGATGTAGCACTGCTGTAGTCGGAGATCCTGTGAACACCGGCCACAGACTCGGCATCCCGGCAGTAATCGCGGTGGACGACCTCCCGGTCATTTTCCACGTCGATCTCGTTGAACAGCGCCCGGCGGACCTGGAAGTAGTCGCCTACCTCCCGGGTCACAGCGTATAACAGCTCATCCGGTTCCTCATACTGGCGGGTAAGCTCACTGACCCGGGCCAGCAGCATCAACCGGTTCTCTGCATGTTTCCGGCGGGTAATATCGGCGTAGACGGAAACGGCCGAATGCGGCTTGCCTGATTCACCCATGACCGGCGAGACACTGACATTGACCCACAGGGTCGAGCCGTCCATGCGGAGAAGACGTTTCTCGAGCTGGAAGGGGGTGCCTTCCTCCATCAGCCGGTTGTACAACCGTTTATTCTCCTCCTGATCTTCCTCGTGGGTCAAATCCCACATCGTTCTTCCGATCAGCTCCCCAGCGGTCATACCCAGCATATTGCAGAACGCCTGGTTGACGAAGACCAGCCGGCCGCTGGCATCTTTGCGGACGATGCCGGCCGTCGCCTGGCTGATGATGGCGCGATAGCGCTCCTCGGAGTCGCGCAATGCCTCCTCGGCACGTGCCCTGCCCAGTGACTGGGCAGCCTGGCGTGCCAGGGTCAAAATATAGTCCTGGTCTTCCTCAGAATGCGGCAGGACATGATCGAAACTCAGCGTGAGCACACCCAGGGTGCGTCCCTTGTGCTTCATGGGGATGGCCAGAGCTGCTTCCAGCCCCCAGCGCTCGATCTGCTCGGCCATGTGTGGGTAGCGCTCCAGGTATTGCTGCCGCGACTCGATCCAGACCGGCTGCCCGGAACGGACTGCATCGGCCGCCGGGACCTGCAGGGATATGGGGAAGCTCTGATAGGGTTGGACGAGTTGTTTTTTGGCGCTGGAGTAAACGATCTCCAGTTTCTGCCCGTCGTCTGTAAGAAGCAGGATGGTACTGGTTTCGGCAGCCAGGGATGGCGCACCCTGGTCCACGATCACCTGCATGACCTGTAGCGGGGTAAGCAC
Source organism: Anaerolineales bacterium (assembly GCA_036261375.1). GTDB lineage: Bacteria > Chloroflexota > Anaerolineae > Anaerolineales > Villigracilaceae > Defluviilinea. Next base: position 1,462 of record DATAKV010000252.1, on the reverse strand, counting down.
ATCGGACAGCGACGCCGTCACTTTCTGGAGACGCTTGATGCGGTCGGCCGTCTGCTCGGCGTGTTCACGAGCGCTTTGCAGGGCCTCCTCCATGTGAATGCGCTCTGTAATGTCCAAGGCAGTCCCGCCAATTAAGGCAGGCCGGCCATCCGGCCCCGGCACGGGGAACTTGCTGACCAGGGAATAGTGCAGAACCTTATTCTCCTGCTCCAACGTCTCTACCACCTGGATTCCCTTTTCATCCAGCAGCGCCAGTTCATCGTTTTTCTTGAATTCTGAAGCAATATAGGGTGGGAAAATATCCTCGTCGCGTTTGCCATACAGGTCCTGGCCGGAGACGCCGAACGCCTTTTCAGCAGCAGCATTGGCGTATACATAACGACCTTCCATATTCTTGATCCAGGCCAGTCCGGGGAGGTGCTGCATGAAACGGGCAAATCGCTGTTCACTAGCCCGCAATGCCTCCTCCGCCTGTTTGCGCTCGATCAGGTCGGTGGCCTGGCGGGCGAGCAGGTCGATGTAGCGCAGTTCCTGTTCTGTGGGCCGGTGGTGCTTGCGCCAGTGGGTGGAGATCATCCCAATGGGTACGCCTGACCGGGAGATCAACGGAGTGGACTGGGCCGAGAACAAACCGGCCTCCACGTGCTTACGAAGGGATCCATCGGGATCATCCACGGCGGGGTCGTCGTAATCAACAAAGGCCCGCTCGCGTCTGGCGAGCGCTATGCCGCAGGACGTTGCGGAACCAGACCTCACCCTGTGGAAGTGCTCGATCATGCCCTGGTCCAGGCCCTGTGTGGCCAGCAGGATCAGTTCATGAGAACCTTCATCCAGAATTTGGACGGTACCGGCGTCGGCATGTGTAATGCTAACGGCCGCCTGGACGAATTCCCGGTAGACCACCTGGAGATCGCCCTCCGGGACGAGCCGGGCTCCCAGGTCGCGCAAAATCTGCATGTTCGCCAGATCGGCGGCCATGGCCTCTTCCGCCCGCTTGCGCTCGATGGTGGATGCCAGCTGGCGTGCAATGGTCAGACCGAAATCCAGCTCATCCTCTTCGAAAGCGTGTGGCGTGTTGAAGTAGACCATAAACTTGCCGATCAGCTTTCCATTGGAAACCAGCGGGATGAAGGCGAGTGCGCCGATGCCCTCGGTGCGGATCACCGAGCGGAGTGCCTCATCGAGCTCGGCCGTGTCTATATCCTGCATGGAAATAGGCTGTGGATCGACCGCATCCGGCTTCCATGGCGAATGGCCGTCGGTGGCCTGTCGATAGGCATCGGACAGCCCGCGCCAGGCAACGAAGCGCATAACGTCTGCCTCGTCGTATAGCAGGATCGAGGCCCGGTCGCACTGTAAGGCGTTCAGGATCGCGTCCAGTGCCGGGTCGTATACATCCTGCAGAGACCCGCTGTGGTTCAACCGCTCGGCCAGCTGGTAAAGTGCTTCCTGCTGGCGGGCA
>DATAKV010000722.1:0-4630 GCA_036261375.1 Anaerolineales bacterium | reverse complement strand
GCCGCAAGAAAGGGGATACCACGGACGCGGAGCATATTGAGGGCAATACCAATCTGGAGATCACGTGGACGGTTGTACCGCTGTTCATGGTGATGGTTTTTGCGTATCTCGGGGCGGGGAATCTGGCGGAGATCCGCAGGGTGGATCCGGCCGCCATGGTGGTCAGGGTTACAGGCTTCCAATGGGCATGGAGATTTGAGTATCCGACCTATGGAGTGACATCCGACGAACTGCACGTTCCGGAGGGGCAGCAGGTACTATTGCAGATGACGTCGAACGATGTCCTTCATTCGTTCTGGGTGCCGGAATTCCGGGTCAAACAGGACCTGGTGCCGGGACGCATTACCGAGCTTCGTTTCACGCCGACGGTGATAGGCAACTACGCCGTCCGTTGTGCGGAGATCTGTGGTACAGCCCATGCCTATATGGAAAGTCCGGTGATCGTATCCTCGCAGGCCGATTTCGATGCCTGGATGGTCGAACAGGTGGAGCTTGCCGAGCAGCAAGCCGCTACGCCCGAGGGACGCGGCCAGGCGCTGGTGGCAGCCAATGGATGTGCCGCCTGCCATTCCATTAACGGCGCAGCGGGGATCGGTCCCACATGGCTGGGTTTGTTTGGCAGGACCGAAACCATGACGGATGGCAGTACTGTTGTTGTAGACGAAGATTACATGCATGAATCGATCGAGGCACCGCAAGCCAAGATCGTAGCCGGTTTTGAGAATCAATTGATGCCCGCCTATAACTTCACAGACGAACAGATCGCGGACATCATCGCCTATATCAAAACGTTGAGATAATTGGTGGAGGATGTGAGATGAGAAGAGCTAACTCAGTATGGAGCGCCCTGCTGCTTCTACTTTTGGGGGGAGCGATTGGTTATGGGATCGGGTTGGGAATCGATATGCTCGTTTCCGGAACCCTGAATTTTTCAGGCTCAGTCGCCGCAGCGTTTGCGCTGTTGATCGGGGTATCCGCGTTCTTCTTTGGATTGTATGGATACCGGGGGATCACGCGCGGCCTAGTCTGGCAGGTGGTTGGCACCCTGCTGGGTGGGTTGCTTATCACCGGTATCCGCGCAGCCATGGGTCTGGATACCTTTGGCGTTTTCCTTTTTAGCGAGCCTGCCTGGGTTGTGGGGGCACTTGTCGGTGTGGTGTCCTTCATTTTCGGAGTTGGTGCTGTCAGCGACTGGATGAAGTGGGCGCGCGGTATCGATACGCCGGAACATCACGAGGATGAGCCCGGCTGGCAAAAATATTTTAGCGTGTCCTACGATCATAAGGTGATCGGCATTCAATACACGGTCACGGCTCTTGTGCTGATCTCCGTGGGCGGCCTGTTCGCCCTGATCTTCCGTACCGAGCTGGCAGCCTCGCAGCTGCAATTCCTGACCAACACCTTCAAGCTGTTCAATCAGAATGGTCCCCAGATCTATAATTCATTGATGTCCCTGCACGGCATGATCATGATCGTGTCGATTCTGCTCGGCATCTCAGGCATGATGAACTATGCAGTTCCGCTGCTGTTAGGCGCCCAGGATATGGCCTTCCCGCGTATGAATGCCTTTGCCTACTGGGTGGCTGTACCTGCCGCAGTGCTTCTGCTCATGAGCCTGGTACTTGGAGGATTCGATACCGGATGGACAGGATACCCGCCGCTCTCGGCGCGTGCCCCGGTTGGCATCCAGATGTTTTTCCTTGGCGTATTCACGGCTGGCTGGTCGTCTATCCTTGGCTCTTTGAATATCATCGCGACCGTGGTGCGCCTGCGGGCAAAAGGCATGCATGCCATGCGCATGCCCATTTTCGTCTGGGCTTCTGTCGCCACCTCGATCATCGCCCTGACCGCCACGCAGCTGATCGGTCTTTCCTTCCAGTTGGTGATGTTCCAGCGGCTCTTCGGCATGGGCTTCTTCGATCCCGCAAAAGGCGGGAACCCCGTCTTGTTCCAGCATCTTTTCTGGTTCTACTCCCACCCGGCCGTGTATGTATTCATCCTGCCGGGTCTGGGTGTGATCTCTGAGCTCTTGCCGGTCTTCGTGCGCAAGCCGCTGTTTGGCTATCGCTGGGTGGCGATGTCGTCACTTGGTATTGCTTTGGTAGGCTTCCTGGTCTGGGCTCATCACATGTTCACTTCGGGTATGAATGAGTACCTGCGCGTACCGTTTATGTACAGCACCCTGCTGGTGGCCGTGCCGACGGGTGTGAAATTCTTCTCCTGGGTCGCGACGATCTGGGGTGGCAAGATCGAAACGCCGACCCCGATGCTCTTCGTGCTGGGAGCGATCCTGGTCTTCCTGATGGGCGGCCTTTCAGGCCCTCCACACGCCACGGTGTCGGTCGACCTGCATCTGCATGACACCTACTTTGTAGTGGGGCACTTCCACGATACGATCTTTGGAGGGTTTGTCTTTCCATTCTTTGCGGCGTTATATTACTGGTTCCCCAAGGCGACCGGACGCCGCATGAACGAGTTCTGGGGTAAGGTGCATTTCTGGATGATGACCCCGTCCTTCTTCGTGCTGACCTTCGGTATGATGTTCGTCGGCCTGAGCGGGATGCGCCGCCGTATCGTGGACTATGATCCGGCCCTCGGATTCGATCTCTCCCATCTGATCATGACCATCTCCGGCTACCTGATCGGCCTTTCAGTCCTGATCTTCATCATCAATTTCTTCCACAGCATCAAGCATGGAGAAGTGGCCGAAGGAAACCTCTGGAATTCACGCTCCCCGGAATGGCAGGTGCCTTCGCCGATGCCTGCCCACAATTATGCAGTCCCGTTTGAGGTAGTCGGCGAGCCGTATGATTACGGTTTGGTCGGCTCGAAATACGTGGAATTCATGCCTGCAGGTACGGGAGAAGGCGTGAAACATGTCCCTGCACCCGCCGGTGCTCATGGTTCGAAACACTAAATCTGGGGTAGGAAACCAATGACGACACATATACAAGATAAGAAATTACAGCTCGGCCAGGGTATCCTGATCTTTCTCTACCTGGCCGTGCTGACAGGGCTGGAATTCTTCATCGCCGTTTCCTTCAATTCGGTGATCCTCCTGGTGGTGGTGGCGCTCGTCAAGGCTGTGCTGGTCTTGTACTATTACATGCATGTCTACAAGCTGAACCAGGAATCTGAGGACAGCGACGAGAGCTCATACGAGTACAAAACGGGGACCAACCGTCTTGGCCTGTGGCTCTTCCTGATCTCGGACTCGTTCGTGTTCGCCGGACTGATGGTCATGCGCATCAACCTCCTGGGACTGACCCGGCCGCATTTGGACCAGGTGCTGGGACTGGGTGTGACGGCCCTGCTCCTGATCTCGTCCTTCTTCATGAATCGCGGCGAGACGATGATGCACAACGGTGACCGTAAAGGATTCCTGAACAATACCCTGATCACGTTCCTGCTGGGACTCGGCTTCCTGATCGGCGTGGTCTTCGTTGAATGGCCGAATGCCATCCATGAAGGCGTCACCCCCAGTGGTGGACCGCAGGGCGCGGCATTCTTCATGATGACCGGCATGCATGCCTTCCACGTGTTCACAGGGTTGATATTGCTGGCGATCGTCTGGGTCAACGGCCGGAAAGGCTTGTACGATCAGAAGAATTATCCGGTTGAAGCTGCGGCTGTCTACTGGCACTTTGTGGATGTGGTCTGGATCTTCTTTTACCCGGCCTTGTACCTGATCGGTGCGTTGACATCGGTCGTATAGTTCTGGTATAACAACTACGGAAGCAAACATCGGGGCGGCCAGCGGGTCGCCCCGTTTTCGAGTGTACGTTTGGGAGGAGACGTTGTCTCCACGGGAAAAAACTGAAATCTATGGATAAGAGAACCATTTGGGTTGGCGTTTTGGTATTCCTGCTGGTCGGGGTGGTGGCGGCCGGGGTATTCCTCTTTTCGGAACCGGCAAGTCTGCGCGGCACGGCCTATACGGAACCGTATCCCCCTGCACCACAGTTCGAGTTGACCCGCGGCAATGGAAGCCGCTTTCGGCTGTCGGATGCACGCGGGAAAATCGTTATGCTCTTTTTCGGATACACCTCCTGTCCGGATGTCTGTCCGACGACCATGGCAGAGCTGAAAACCGCGCTGGACGAAGTGGGGGACGAGCAGGCAAAGGATGTAAAGGTCGTCTTCGTAACGGTCGACCCTGAGCGAGACACCCCCGAGCGCGTCCAGGAATATGTCAATCACTTCGACCAGGACTTTATCGGCCTGAGCGGGGCCGAACCCGAGCTGGCCGAGGTCTGGAATGAGTACGGCGTGTTCCGCCAGGTCGTCGAGGGAACCTCGGCCGCCGGATACCTTGTCGATCACACCGCTCGCGTGACCCTGATCGACCAGGAGGGGAACCTGCGCGTGTCCTACAGCTTCGACACACCGGTCGAAGATATCGTCCATGACCTGAAATTGCTGCTGAGATAAAAGAGAAAAGCATGACCAGAGAACAAGTACTGAAACGAATCGGCATTTCGCTCCTGTTGGGGTTGCTGCTAGGCGCGGTCATCAGTGAGGTCCCTTTTCTTTTCCTGCGCGAGACCGCCCGTCCGCCGGAGGAGATCACGCTCATTATCCCCAATGGGACATCGGAACAGGTTGCCCGCGGTGAACAGCCGCCATCGAT
>DATAKV010000718.1:0-5151 GCA_036261375.1 Anaerolineales bacterium | reverse complement strand
TCAGGTTGGGACGGCTGCAAAGGATCTCATACCGATATGGCAGTCTTATTGTTTCCTGGGGAGGAAGGGTGGCGTCGTAGAGCGCCCGCCGCCTGGGATTGGAAAGTGTTTCGTACGCCTGCTGGACGCCCAGGAAAATCTCTGTCTCTCCGGCGGCCGTATTCTTATCGGGATGGAGTTTGTGGGCGGCTTCAAAATAGGCCCGCTTGATTTCCTCCTGGGTTGCATCCCTGGCCAAACCGAGAAGACTGTAATAATCCTGTGTCCCTGACGACATGACTACCCAACGAGCTGGACAAGGATCACGCTTATGTTATCCGGTCCGCCGGCTGTGTTGGCTGCATTGACGAGGTTTTGACAGGCACGCTGAAGATTGGTAGCCTCATTGATGGAACGGACAAGGTCCTGCTCGGTGATCACCCCCCATAAGCCGTCACTGCAGACCAGCAGGTATCCCGGCTGGGGGAATCCGACGGTAAAGATGTCCGGGTCCATGATCTCACCCTGGCCAAGGGCGCGGTAGAGTACATTGCGGTGAGGATAGTTGGCGGCTTCCTCGGGGGTAATGTGGCCCAGCTCCTCGAGACGCTTGACGAGCGAGTGGTCGCGCGTGATCGGATCGACCCGTCCATCCGGATAAATAAAGTAGGCTCGGCTGTCACCGACATGGGCAACCGTGATCTGCTGTCCCACCACCAGGGCGGCAGTCAGGGTTGTTCCGCTGCCCGGCGCCTCTTTCTGGATGGAGCGCTGGGCCTCACGGACCGCGGCCTGCATGATCTCCTGGAACGATTCCTCCATGGGATCGGCATTTACCTGAAAAAGATGGGGATGGAACTTCTTCAATATATACCCGGCAACGGTGCGAATGGCGGCATTGCTGGCCACCTCGCCGAACTGGTGCCCGCCCATGCCATCGGCCACGATGTACAGGCCAAATGGAAGATTGCCAGAGTTGCCTGCCATTGTGGCTGTGACCGCCAGCAGGCTGTCCTCATTCAATTCACGCTGCTTGCCCACCGACTGCCCACAGCCGGCGATCAACTGTTGAAGATCGAAGCGCGGGTGGTTGGTGTTGATGATCGCCTGGATCTGCTCCTCGGAAAGCGGGGCTGTGTTGACCATGTCCTGTGTTTTCGGAGCAGGCTGCTGCTGATTTCCTAATAACCAGCTAAAAAACTTATTCACATAATCTCCTTCTCAGGCAAGCAATGCATACATATTATGATCTGTGGAGCCGATGTAGACGATATCGTCATATACCAGCGGAGTTCCGGTAATGGCTCCCTCGGTCCCAAACTTCCAGCGCAAGCGTCCCGTCCGGTATTCCAGACAGTACAGATTGCCGTCTACAGAACCGCAGTACAGGGAATCCTTGTAAATGACCGGCGATCCGTTGACCTGATGCTCGGTCCGGAACCGCCAGACTTCCTTGGCGCTGCGGGTTTCCACAGCATAAATGAACCCATCCGAAGCGCCAACGAACACCATGTCATCGGTGATGCAGGGTGTGCTGATGGAGGCCTTACCCAGGCGAAAGCGCCAGAGGACCCAGCCGTTGCGCGGGTCAAGGGCGTACAGCGTGCTGTCGACGGAGGTGAACATCAATGCCTGTTCGGTCCCAACGGCGGAGGATGTGATGGCGCGCTTGGCGTGGAAGCGCCATCTCAGCTCACCGCGGTAATCGACGGCATATAGATCTCCGCTCTCGCTGCCGGTGTAGATCAGTTCGTTGAGTACGTACGGGGTGGAGCGGATCGGACCGGCGGTCTCGAATCTCCAGACCATGCGGCCTGAATTCAGGTTGACCGCATGCAGATTTGCGTCGTCCGAGCCAATGAATACATGGCCTTCTGTAATACGCGGCGAGGAACGGATGGGACCGTTCGTGTAGTAGGTCCACACTACCTTGCCCGAGCGTAGGCTGACCACATGCAGGCGGCGGTCTTCGGAGCCAAAAAAGATGTTGCCATCAACAATGGCTGGCCGGGAGACCACACCACCATCGGTGGGATATTTCCATTGAAACTTTCCGTCTGCAGCATTCAAGGCATACAGGTTGTTATCGTACGAACCGACATAGAGTGTGCCCTGGAAGATGGTCGGCGTGCCGCGGATCTCATCCTCGCATTTGAAGGACCAAATGGGCTTGATCCCGCCGGCGTTGGCAGGGCCTGCCTGGGGGCTGGCAGCGGCGCGTACCAGGGCCCCGGTCTTACGGGCCACATGCATGAGGGCCTGTTTCATATCCGCAGTGGTCTTGAAGCGGTTTTCGGGGTTGTACTCCAGCGCCATGGATACCACAGCTTCCATTTCCGGGGAGACGGAAGGGTTGATGCGGCGCAGCGGGCGCTCGGCAAAGGAGAAAGGCGGCTCGAGGCGCGGGTCGCGGCGCGAGAGGGCGTGATGGATGGTCGCCCCCAGGGCATAGATATCGGCGGCCGGTGTGGCCTCCCCGCGGTACTGCTCGGGCGGGGAATAGCCTTCGGTACCGATCATCGTCCCCTTGATCCCGGTCTGGAAGGTTTTGGCGATCCCAAAATCGACCAGCATGACGTCGCCGTTGTGGTTGATCATCACATTCGACGGCTTCATGTCGCGGAAGATGATCGCGTCGGGCTTGTGCTTGTGGAGGTAGTCCAGCACGTCACAGAGTTCGATCGCCCAGGTCAGCACCATGTCTTCGGGCAGGAAGTTCTTTACATCGTTGATGATCGCTTCCATATCCTTGCCGTGGATGAATTCCAGGACCAGGTAGGACCGGCTTTCGACTGAGAAGTAATCGTAGATGCGGGGGATGGATGGGTGATGGAGAGTGGCCAGCATGTTGGCCTCGCGCTCGAAGTTCTGCACGATGGTTTCACGCACCAGCGGATCGGGAGCGGTGTTGATCATTTCCTTGACCGCCACCAGCTTGGTCACATTGGGGAAGTGCATATCACGGGCGCGATAGACCGACCCCATGCCCCCTATTCCGATCACTTCCTGAATCGCATAGCGATTGGCAAGTGTGAGACCTGCCTGAAGCTGGCGCGGGGTGCCGGAATTATCGCCCCGATCGTCGGACAAGTCAGGGAATATGCGCGTTTCCAGTGATGTGCTCCTATAGTGGATTGATTATAGTTTGCCCGGCACCGTTTGACAACTACCCAGGGGTTATTAACATTTCAATTTCGTACAAAACTCCTGCCAATTGGCATACGCAAAACCGGCTGATTTCGGAGAAAAACCTGCATTCCGCTTCCATTTCCCTTGCAGGGAACCTGGTTCTGAGGCACAATACACAACTGTGAAAATCCTTGCGGTAAGCGATGAGGTCGTCGAGCGGCTGTACAGCCTTTGCACAAGCGGTCATTTCCATGAAATAGAGCTGATCCTGGGGTGTGGGGACCTTCCCTATCCCTACCTTGAAAACCTGCTCACCATGTTGAACCGCCCGCTGATGTACGTGCCCGGGAATCACGACCCGAACTACAACCCGGAGAATCACCTTGCCCATGTGGAGGGCGGGATCAACCTGGACCGGCAGGTCACCCGTTATAACAAGTTCCTGATCGGCGGCCTGGGCGGATCCATCCGCTATCGCCCGGATGGGACGAACCAGTACACGCAGGTCGAAGCCTTCCTGCGAGCGTTCCGCCTGCTGCCGCGCCTCTACCTGAACCGGGCAAACTATGGTCGTGCGCTGGATATACTTATCACCCATTCGCCGCCGTTCGGCATTCACGATGAGGAGAGCCAGGCCCACCGCGGATTAAAAGCGATCAACTGGCTGTTACGGGTAGCCAGGCCGCGCTATCACTTCCACGGGCACACCCATTTCCATCGGCGCAATCTCTCGCCCTCTGAGACGCACCTGGGCCTTACCCGTATCATCAACATTTATCCATACAAGATCCTGGAAGTAAGCCACTAGGAAAAATTAAAAGGTATGCATTCTTCTTATGTCAAATGAAATTAACGGACTGGCACGCGCCGATTTTCAGCGGGCCCGTTTCAAAGCATTTATGAATCGTGTCTGGGCTACCCTGTCGGGCCAGCCCTCCACCCTGCTCTCCTATGATGAGATCAAGGAAAAACTGCACATCGGTGGCCCGATCTACCGGGGGGTGAAGACGGTTCGTGTGGACCAGATCGCGGGCAGCCTGAACCGCTATCACGAGTTCGACCGGGTCTTCCTTCCCGCCTCCGACAAGCTGGCCGCCCGCTGGACAAGTGTCAACCGGGCCTTTTACCAGGAGATCAGCCTGCCGCCCGTGGTGCTGTACAAGGTGGGGGAAGTCTACTTCGTGGTAGACGGCCATCACCGTGTCTCGGTGGCCCGCGAGCAGGGACAGATCTACATCGAAGCCGAGGTGCGTGAGTGCGCCACGCGGGTCAATATCACGCCCAACATCCGCCCTGAAGATCTGGTGATCCTCCAGAACAAGGTCCACTTTCTCGAGCGGACTTCCATCGACACCCTGATCCCCGAATCCAACATCAAGCTGACCATTCCAGATGGCTTCGACCGCATGCTCGAGCACATTGCCGTCCACCGCTATTTTATGGGCCTGGACTGGAAACGGGATATTCCTGAGGAGGAGGCCATCCGCCACTGGTATGAGACCGTGTACATGCCGATCGTGAGCATCATCCGCGAAACCGGCATCCTGAGTGAATTCCCGACAAAAACGGAGGGCGACCTGTACCTGTGGGTGCTCGATCATCAGCGGTATCTGGCGGAGGAGGGTCAGGCCCTCCAGCCTCCCGAAGCCGCAGCCCTGAACTTTAAGGAAGCGATCAAAAAAGGGAAGACAACCAAGGGAAGGAAGAGCAAGTAACGAAAAGGAGAATGTATGATCTCGCAACATCCATTGGCCGGCGTGTACGCCGCGGCTGTCACCCCGCTCCATCCCGATAACAGCGATTCGGTCCTGGACTTGGAATCGGTCCCCGCGTTATTGAGTTTCCTGGCTTTACGCGGCTGTCATGGCGCGGTGCTCTTCGGTACGACCGGTGAAGGTCCTTCGTTTTCGCCAGGCGAGCGCCAGGCTGTCATGCGGGCTGCCTGCGCCGCCCGGGAAGCGCTGCCGGGGTTCCGCCTCATCGCCGGGACCGGGACGCCCAGTCTGTCTGAGTCGATCGAACTGACCCGGCTTGCTTTTGACC
>DATAKV010000709.1:0-15593 GCA_036261375.1 Anaerolineales bacterium | reverse complement strand
CACGATGGATGTGACCGGCAACATCACCCTGCCGGAGGGCGTGGAGATGGTCATGCCGGGTGACGATGTCAACCTGACCGTCGAGCTGATCGTGCCCGTCGCTCTCGAGCAGGGCTCCAAGTTCGCCATCCGTGAAGGCGGTCTCACCGTCGGCGCTGGCGTCGTTACTAAGATTTTGGAATAACAGATTTAGAAAGAAAGTTGGTACGTTAGAATGGCTTCGAAGAAAAAGGATATTCGCCCTGTCATTACACTCCAGTGCAATGACTGCAAGGAGCGAAATTACACCACCGAGAAGAATCGCCGCAACGATCCGAATCGGCTGGAGTTCAGCAAGTTTTGCCCGCGGTGCCGCAAGCACACCATGCACCGCGAGACGAAGTAGATACGCAGTGTCAAGTACCAGGTGTCAGGTTCCAGTTTTTCCTGATCTCTGACACCTGGCAGCCTGACACCCTTGTAGGCCAGTAGCTCAATTGGTAGAGCTCTCGTCTCCAAAACGAGCGGTTGTGGGTTCAAGTCCTGCCTGGCCTGTATGAGATGGCAACGCCGCTGTACCCGGGCGGCGTTTTAGCCGTAAGAAGTAAGAAGGAGTTTGACCTTGGCTGAAAAAGTTAGAAGCAGAAAGTCCAACAACGCGATCCAGTCATTCTTCCATGAAACGATCGGTGAGTTGCGAAAAGTATCCTGGCCCACGTGGCCCGAAGCGAGACAGTTAACCCTGCTGGTGCTGCTTGTAATGGTGATCATGGGCATTATCCTTGGGATTACCGATGCAGGCGCCCGCGGTCTTCTCAACCTGATTTTGGATCTCTAGCCAAAGGAATTTGAGGTCGTAATGTCTTTGCAGGACCCACAGGAACCGTTCGAGCGTGAGATGGAAGACTCGCAGGAGGAAGAAGTCCTCAACGAGTCGCCGCTGACCGAGTCAGATACTCCTGCTGAAGAGCAGGCATCTGACGCTGTTGACGTTCCTACAGAGCCGACAGTTGAATCCGAAGAGGATGAAGCTGGGGAAGCCAGCCTGCCCGCCAGTGAGCTGCCCATACCAGCCGACGATACGGTGCCTGCTGATGCCCCTGAAGGACCAGCCTGGTACGTTATCCATTGTTATTCCGGGTACGAGAATAAGGTCCGGCACAACCTCGAGCAGCGCATCGAGACGATGGGCATGAAGGATCGCATCTTTGACGTGGTCATTCCCACCCAGGAAGAGATCGAGGTCAAGGACGGCAAGCGCCGGACGGTGGAGCGACACATCTTCCCGGGCTATGTGCTGGTCAACATGCTGTTGACGGAAGAGTCCTGGTACGTGGTCCGCAATACGCCGGGTGTCACCGGCTTTGTGGGAATGGGTAATAATCCCACGCCGCTACGCCCCGAGGAAGTATCGCAGATCATCAAGCGCATGGAAGCCGAAGCGCCGACGGTTAAGGTCACCTACAAGGTTGGGGAGCGCGTCCGCATCATCGATGGACCGTTTAACGACTTCCGCGGCATGGTCTCCGAGATCGATATGGAGCGCACCAAGGTCCGCGTGATGGTATCGTTCTTCGGTCGTGAAACACCTGTGGAGCTGGATTTCCTGCAGGTCGAAAAAGCGTAGAGTCAGTTAACAGTAATCAGTGTTTGGTATACACATTTCAACAGGCATTGATTACTGATTTTGTGGGAGTATCCTTAAAAAGGGTACGCCAACACCACACCTGCTCCTGCGTCACAGGTGCAGGTTAAGGAGTAAAAATGGCAAAGAAGTTCAAGGCAATCGTTCGTCTCCAGCTCGAAGCTGGAAAGGCCAACCCGGCACCCCCGGTGGGTCCCGCTCTGGCCGGTCATGGCATCAATATCATGGCCTTCTGTAAGGAGTACAACGCCCGTACGTCCAACCGTCAGGGTGAGGTTCTCCCGGCTGAAATTACCGTCTATACGGACGGCTCATTCACCTTCGTCCTGAAGACACCTCCCGCAGCCGTTCTGCTTCGCAAGGCGGCCAAGGTGGCGAAGGGCTCCGGTGTCCCGAACAAGGAAAAGGTCGGACGCGTGACCCGGGCGCAGGTGAAGGAGATCGCCGAATTGAAGATGAAAGACCTGAACGCGATCGATCTTGATGGCGCGATGAAGCAGGTCGAAGGCACCGCCCGCTCGATGGGCATTACGGTCGTCGAATAATTAGTTGTGGGAGGCCCTTATATGTACGGAACGGCGGCTGCCGTTCCCCACAGGGGCCGCTTGCACCACGGAGGATAAAATGGCAAAACACGGAAAGAAATATAACGCCGCTCTGGCGAAGGTGGATCTGGACAGGGAATACTCCACTCGCGAGGCCGTTGCTCTCGCCAAGGAGACCAGCACAACAACGTTCGATTCAACAGTAGAAGTTCATCTGCGCACGGCGCTGGATCCACGCCAGGCGGACCAGCAGGTGCGCGATGTGGTCGTGCTCCCGCACGGCCTGGGCAAGACCGTCCGCGTACTGGTGTTCGCCCAGGGCGAAGGCGCGACTGCGGCCCGTTCCGCCGGCGCCGACCTGGTGGCCGATGACGATGAGACCCTGAAGAAGATCGAAGGCGGCATGCTGGATTTTGACGTCGCCATTGCGACCCCGGATGCCATGGGACGTGTGGGACGCCTCGGCCGCGTGCTTGGCCCGCGTGGCCTCATGCCGAACCCCAAGGCTGGCACCGTCGTCAATGCGAACGACTTGCCCCGGGCGATCAAGGAAGCGAAGGCAGGCCGCGTCGAGTTCCGTCTCGATAAGACTGCCAACATCCACGTCTCGGTCGGTAAGGTTTCATTCAGCGCCGATCAGCTCTATGACAACTTCGCCGCCCTGATGGACGCCGTGCACAAGGCACGCCCGGCAGGCGCGAAGGGTGACTACATCAAACGAATCACCATCTCTACTACGATGGGACCTGGGATCAAAGTAAATCCCAGCGATACGCACAAATTAGAGGCAACCGAGTAAAATATACTCGTTAAGCTACCCCGGGAAAACATCGGGGTTGTAATAAGCCACTTCGCCTATGAAGGCAGGTGTCCCGAAGTACGGGACATAATTCCTGCTCAGGTGAAGACGAAATGCAATTTCCGCCTCCTCGCTCGAGGCTGTGTGCAAAAGTCTTTGCCTGTCCTGGAGAAATACCAGGATGTATAAAGTGGCAAAGATTTTTTCATTGAAAGGAGGTGAATGTCCCTTGGCAATTTCAAAAGAACGTAAAGAGGAAGTGCTGACTACGTACGCAGACTGGATGAAGCGCAGTCAGGCTGTTATCCTCGTGGAATACACAGGTGTCCGCATGAAAGATCTGGATGCCATCCGCAGCAAGATCCGTGAGACGGGCGGAGAGTTCCACGTGGTGAAGAACACCCTGGCCCGCCGCGCCTTCGCAGACAGCGGAATGGAGCTTCCCCAGGACTACCTGGTGAAGAGCACGGCCATTTCCTTCGCGTTCACGGACCCCGCGTCGACCGCAAAAGCCCTGACCGATGCCATGAAAGGCAAGGAAGCCATCAAGGTTAAAGGCGGCTACATGAGCGGACAGGCTCTCAACGCCGCGCAGGTCAAAGCGCTGGCAGATATGCCCCCGCTGCCCGTCGTCCGTGCGCAGCTGCTGGGTATGCTGCAGGCCCCGGCTGGCAAACTCGTCCGCACCATCGCCGAGCCCGCTCGTGGGCTGGCGGCTGTCATCAAGGCTTTCGCAGAGAAAGCCCCTGCCGCGGCGTAATCGGCATGACTATTACGCAATACAAATCATAAACTATCTCGCAAGCAAGGAGTTTTACCACAATGGCTGCAAATCTCGATACTATCGTGGAGCAACTGTCCACGCTGTCCGTCCTTGAGGCGGCTGATCTCGTCAAGAAACTGGAAGAGAAGTGGGGCGTCTCGGCCGCCGCGCCTATGGCGATGGCTGCCATGCCCGGCGCTGCCGCGGCTGCCGCGGAACCCGTCGAAGAGAAGACTGAGTTCGATGTGGTGATCAAGGAAACCGGCGCCAAGAAGATCGACGTCATCAAGGTCATCCGCCAGCTGACCAACCTCGGCCTCGGCGAAGCCAAGACCATGGCTGAGACCGCCGGCGCCAAGGTCCTGACCGGGGCGGGCAAGGACGCTGCCAACGAAGCCAAGAAGAAGCTCGAAGAAGCCGGCGCGACCGTCGTTCTCGAGTAATCTCTTTCAAGCCAAAAAAGACGGCTCAATGCTGAGCCGTCTTTTTGATTCTACGGATCGACGATTTCAAAATCGCTGGTGATTTCGACCACATCCTTCAGTGTGGCATAGATCCCGCAGTATTTCTTCTCTGCTAGCTCGATGGCTCTGGAGATTTTTTCGGCGCTAAGCTCGCGGCCGCACAGTCTGTAATGAATGTGGATCTTTCGAAACGCCCAGGGGGGATCGGGGTCGCGTGTGCTTTCGGCAGTCACCGATAGATCGGCCACCTCCTGCCTTTGTTTTTCCAGGATGGCGATCACATCATAGGATGTGCAGCCGGCCAGGCTGAGGGGCAGCAGGTCCGCGGCGTTGACGCCGTTCGGCTGGTCCATGAGAATAGGGAACCCGTTGCGGTCGTGCATAACGAACTGCCGCTCGCGGATCCAGTCCAGACTGACGGTTTCAAGCAGCATGCTATCCTTCTGCTCCGGGCCCGGTGGCCGAAACGATCTCCCCATCATTCCACTGCGGGTCCTCCACCAGGAAGGAGCGGAATTTTAGATAGCGCTCGTGCTGGTCCGGCGCGTCTGCGTTCCTGCCGTAGGTTTCACGGTCCCTGAAGACCGCCACCAGGTAGAACTCATCGGGGTCGCGGTCCATCTGGAAGTAGTAGTCCGCCACCCAGCCATCGATGGCTGCATCGCCGAAACTGTCCATGGTGCGGATGAACTCCTCGCGTGTACCGGGCTTGATGCGAAAGTGAGCGATTGTCCCATACATAGTGTGCTCCTTAAGAGAAGGTGTGCTATGTTTTTGAATGATCTTCCCCGATTTCTCTTACCTGCTTAAAGCAAAAGAGACGGCCAATATTGACCGTCTCTTTCCACTTATCTTGTATTAGGCCGCCAGGGCTTTTTCCATCCGGCGGATGACCATGACCACCTTGCCCTTGATCTCGAGCGGATCGCTCTTCTTGACGAAGATGGGCTTCATGGTCGGGTTGGCCGGCTGGAGGCGATAGCGGTCCTTTTCCTTGAAGAAGTACTTCAGGGTCGCTTCATTGTCCCGGGGCATCCAGATTGCCACCATTTCGCCGTTCCGGGCTTCAGATGCAGGCTTCAGGACCACGATGTCGCCATCGTTGATCATGGCATCGATCATGGAATCTCCCTTGACTTCCAGGGCAAAAAGGTTGTCACCTTTTTCCTTGGAGGGGAGCAGGCTGCGGGCAATATCTACAGCGTTTGCTTCGTTATCCGTCATGTAACTGACGTTGGGGTCCAATTCGGGGAGCGGAAAGCCAGCGGCGATCGGTCCCAGGATGGGCACGCGCAGGGTGTCGGCTGAGCCGTTCGAGTTGGAGAGGCGGACACCGCGCGAGATCTTGCGGTCGCGGTGGATCAAGCCCTTCTTCTCGAGCTGGTCGAGATAGTAATTGACCACCGAGGTGGACGAGATCCCGGTCTTCTCTCCGATCTCACGGATGGAAGGGGGATAGCGATTTTCCCGCTGGTAAGACTGCAGGAAATCCAGGATCTTTTGGTGACGTTCTCCGAGACCTTTGCTCTTGCGTACCATCATCATAGCTGCCTCCTGCCCGAACGCCGGGCAATGAGCATTCTTCGCTCATTTGTGCTATGAATAATGATAACCGAACGTCTGTTCTGTGTCAAGCTTTATCGGGGCTTTTTGGTTACACCCAGGTCCGGCGGCGCATCCACAAGTACATGATAAAGGGAGTCAGGAAGATGACGGCCAGGGTCAGATAGAACACCGGCTCGCTGGTCCAGGCGTTCAGGGTGCCGGGCGGCCCGAAGTAGTTCATCCCAAAATACCCGGTCAGGAACGTGAGCGGCATGAACAGGACGGTGATGATGGTCAGCGTTTTCATGATCTCGTTCATACGGTTGTTGACCACGGATAAATAGGTATCCTGGGCACCACCGACCAGGTCGCGCAGGCTTTCGTTCAGGTCATGCAGGCGGACGAGATGATCATAGATATCCCGGAAAAAGATGCGGTCCTTGGGGTCGATCACCCGGTAGGGATCGCGCGCCAGCCGGTTGAGGACCTCCCGCTGGGGGAGCAGGATCCGCCGCATGGCAAGCAGGACGCGCTTTAGTGCAAAGAGCCTTGCAAGAGTATGCGGTGATGGACGCTCGAAGATTTGATCCTCGACCTCGTCGATGGCGGCGTCGATCTCTTCGATAATGGGCATGTAATCTGCCACCAGGTAATCGGTGATCTTATAAAGCAGATGATCGGCGCCGTCCTGGAGCAGGCGTGTGTCGCGGTCGCAGGCCTCCCAGGTGGCGTCGACCGCGGCAATAGGATGGTCGTGGTGGGTGACAATGTAATTCGTGCCCAGGAAAACATCCAGCTCATCCACAACCATATCCCAATCCTCGCCCTGCTTGTGGGCGCGCATATAGTTCAGCACAATGTAGAGATAGTCGCCCCAGTCGTCCAGCTTGGGGACATGGGTTTCCTGCAGCGCATCGTCGATGGATAACGGGTGAAAGCCAAAACTCTGTAGAATAGGGAGGCAGGCCTCCGGCGGCTCACCGGCAAAGTCCACCCAAAGAATGGACCGGCGGTTGCGAGTCAGACCTGGAAACTCCTGAGGAGACAAATTCGTGCGAATGCTCTTTCCAGGCTCGAAATACAGGGAGCGGATCATAAAAACTCCATATCGATATGATTATTATTTACTATAATATAAAAAATAATTGAGAATTCTAAAGAGCTAATTCATATTTTTCAGTTAAGTATTGACAAAATGAAGATTCTGTTTATAATATAATTTGTAAACAGGTACTTTATTCAAGAATTTCAAGTCCTGGCTGCTATCGAACCATTATACGCCTTGATTTGAACCGGAGGTTTCCTCATGTACGCTGCACCCACAAGATGTCCTGTCTGCCGCTCCGAGCTGACCATTGCCCGGCTCCATTGTCCTTCCTGTGACACATCGATCGAGGGGCAGTTTACCGGGGGGCCGTTCGCGCATCTGACGGCGGAACACCTGGATTTTATCGTTACTTTTGTACGCTGCGAGGGGAAGATCAACCGTATGGAACAGGAACTCGGTCTTTCCTACCCGACCATTCGCAACCGCCTGCACGAGGTGATCCGCACCCTGGGCTTCGAGCCTGGCAAGGATGAAGTCATCGAGATCAGTGCTGAAACACGCAGCACGGTATTGGAAGATCTGGAGGCCGGAAAGATCTCGGCCGATGAAGCCATGCGTTTGCTGCGCGGCCAGGAGGAATAACCATGTCCAAGATGATCTCTGTTGGGAGCTCTCCCAAAGTAGTGGTGGACGAAATCGGCGGCGATATCAGCGTTGTGGGCTGGGAAGGGAATGAAATCCTGATCAAGGCCGACGACGATGAGATCCACCTGGAGCAGAACGGCGACGAGGTCAGGCTGACCTGCAAGGACGATGTGTCCCTGCGTGTTCCCAAATCCTCTTCTCTACTTTTCACGGCGATCCGCGGGGATGCGGCAATACGCGGCGTAAGCGGCCCGATCAAGATCCAGGAGATCACCGGCGATCTTTCAATGCGGGACGTGGGTTCCGTCTCGATCGAATCGATCCGGGCCGATCTCAGCCTGAAAGGCGCACGCGGCGATCTGTATGTGAAAAACGCCAGCGGCGATATCTCCATCCGCGATGTGGATGGGAACGTGAATATCGACTCGGTGGCCGACGACCTCGCCTTGCGCGGCGCACGCGGCAATGTCAAGGTCAATGTGGGCGAGGATGTGGTGATCTACCTGGAGCCGCGCGATGACGGTCAGTATATGGTCACCGCCGGCGACGATATACTGCTTGTCCTGCCGACCAATGCCAACGCTACGATCACGATGCAGGGCGATGAAATCGACGTGCAATGGCCAGGCATCGAGAATAACCCGGAAGCGACAGAACGGGTGATATCTTTAGGAACCGGTGCGGCGAATATCATGCTGAGTGCGGGCGGTGACATCCGCTTGACCAACCAGGTCAATGCAGCCGAGTCTGCTGAAGAGTTCGGCAACTTCGCCGGGTTGAACTTCGACTGGTCCGGATTTGGGGAGCGGATCTCGCGCCAGGTGGAGCAAGTCACCTCCCGAGCTGCCAAACGCGCCGAGGAAGCGGCCCGCCGCGCCGAGCGCCATGCCGAGCGTCAGGCGCGCCGCTGGGGGGGAGCTGGCAAATCCGGCCCGTGGAGCTGGGAATTCAACTCATCTGGCATCCCAAAGCCACCCCCGCCTCCCTCCGAGCCTGTGGCCGATGAGGAGCGCATGGCGATCCTGAAAATGCTGCAGGAAAAGAAGATCACATCCGAACAGGCCGAGCAGCTGCTCCGTGCCCTGGAAGGAGGCCGCTAATGTCATCTGAAGAGCGCAGGAAAATACTCCAAATGGTGGAAGAAGGAAGGATCTCTGCCGAGCAGGCAGCCAGCCTGATGCGCGCCCTCGAAGCGGATGCGGCTGGATCAGAGCTTGAAGTCATTGAACCCGAGCCGGCTCCTGCCTATGATCCAGGCGGATCGTCAGCCCCTGAGTTTGAAGAAGTCAAGAGGCGGGCGCGAAACCTTGCTATGATTCCGTTGTGGACCGGGATCGTGATCGCAGTCTTGAGCGCCTGGGGCATGTATGGGATCCAGCAGAATTTCGGTATGAATTTCTGGTTTTATCTTTTGCTGTTCCCGCTGCTGTTGGGAGTCCTGTTGATCGCGATCGGCTCGGGTGGCCCGGGCTCGCGCTGGTTGTATGTAAATGTCGACAGACGTTATGCCCACGACGGTCCCAGGAACATTACGCTTGGGTTTCCACTTCCCCTGGGATTGACGTCCTGGTTCCTGAGGAATTTTGGCCATTACATTCATGGCATGAAGAACACAAATGTGGATGATATTATTCAAATCCTGGATGCAACAGGAAAGTCCGGCGAGCCCTTCATCGTCAACGTGAATGATGATGGCAAGGGTGAGCGTGTGCAGGTCTATATCGGATAAGGAGGGCACCATGGCCAGCTCTGAAGAACGAATGAAAATACTCAAGATGATCGAGGAGGGGAAACTCAGCGCGGAGGAAGGGACCAAGCTGCTTTCTGCCTTGAGCGAGAGGCGCACTCCTACTCCACCCCGTGCCCCGGGCATGCCCGGCGGACCGCGCTGGCTGCGCATCCGTGTCACCGATGTGCGCACCGGGCGCTCGAAAGCCTCGGTGCAGATCCCGCTTGCCCTGGTGGATGCCGGGATGAAGATCGGCGCGCACTTCGCCCCGGAGGTGGAGGGCGTAAACATGTCAAATGTGATGGAAGCACTTCGCTCGGGCGTCACAGGCAAGATCATTGACGTCACCGATGAAGAGGATGGGGAGCACGTCGAGATCTATGTGGAGTAAGTGCCAAGCACACCTGCAAAACATAGGCCACGTGTAGAGAGATCAGACAACCCTCCAGCGAGGGTTGTCTGACTTTTTACTGTCTGTTATTCTTCCTGGCCGGAGAATGAAATGACCCCTCAGAATCGCCCTACAGGTATGTTCGGTTTTACTCTGGTCTGGCTGGGCCAGATCGTCTCGGTTCTGGCCACAAATATGACCGTCTTCGCGCTGACGATCTGGGTTTTCGAAGAGACCGGTAGTGCTACGGCCCTCGGCCTGCTGCAGGTCTTCTTTATCACCCCACTGCTGATCGTAACCCCAATCGCCGGCGTGATGGTGGACCGGTACAACCGCAAGCTGATGATGATGGTCAGTGATCTGACGGCGGGGCTGGCGACGATCTCCATCCTCTCCCTGAACTTTTTTGGCCTGTTGGAAATCTGGCATCTGTATGCGGCGGCTGTGTTTCAAGGCCTGGGGAATGCCTTCCAGTGGCCGGCCTATTCGGCGACAATAAGCACAATGCTGCCCAAAGAGCAGTACGGACGCGCCAACGGCATGATGTCACTGATCGACATGGGACCCGGCGTTCTGGCTCCCTTGCTGGCCGGGGCGCTCCTGCCGGTCTTTGGTTTGGCAGGTATCCTGTCCCTGGATGTCCTCACGTTTCTCCTGGCGATCACCATCCTGCTGTTCGTCCATATCCCGCAGCCCAGGCGGACCGAGGCGGGCTTACAGGCCCAGGGAAATATTCTCAGGGAGGCCGCCTTTGGCTTCCGTTATATCTTCGCCCGCCCCAGCCTGCTGGGCTTGCAGCTGGTCTTTTTCTTTGGGAACCTGTTTTCGGGGATTGCCTATACGGTCATGGCACCCATGATCCTGCTGCGGACGGGAAGTGACAGCGGAAGCCTGGGCTTTGTCCTATCGGCAGGGGCGATAGGTGGAGTGGTCGGGGGCGTTGCCATGTCGGCCTGGGGAGGCTTCAAGCGCCGGGTGCATGGCGTGCTGGCAGGCTGGATGGTTTCCAGTTTCTTCTTCGCAGTCATGGGGATCGGCACCGGGCTGCCCGTATGGGTTGTTGCCTCTGTGCTGGCCTCCATTGTCGTTCCCCTGATCAACGGCTCGAACCAGGCGATCTGGCAGTCTAAAGTGCCGCCAGACCTTCAGGGACGCGTCTTCTCGGCGCGTACCCTGATCGCCTGGATGACCAATCCCATCTCCCCGATCATCGCCGGGACGCTGGCGGACTATGTCCTCGAGCCGGGGATGCGTGTCTCGGGCGGCCTGTCCGCTGTATTTGGCTGGCTCGTTCCCCTCGGACCCGGAGCGGGAATGGGACTTCTGATCTTTTTTGCCAGCCTGGGCGGCATCCTGGCCGGGCTGGCAGGCTACTTTATTTCGTCCATTCGAAATGCGGAGGATATCCTGCCAGACCATGACACGCTGCCAGCTGCCGAACCTGCCTAAACCGCTCCTCCGGGTCCGAATATTTGAAATGACATTATCAGAAATATTTCTTTTTTAAGGGTTGTCGTCCGGGATTCGCTGTGATATGCTGAATCCATTCGACAATGAATCGCACTGATTTTTCATTTTCCCGGCCTCATGGGATGAAGGGACTTTTCATCATCTGGCTGGGCCAGCTGATCTCGGGGATTGCCTCCAGCATCACGACTGTCGCACTTCCGATCTGGATCTTTGGTTTGACGGGGAGTGGAACGGCCGTAGGCCTCCTGGAATTCTTTTTCTTTGGCTCTTATCTGCTGGCAGTCCTGTTTGCGGGGGTGCTGATCGACCGCTACAACCGCAAAATGATGATGCTGGTCTATGATTTCACCTCGCTCTCGGCGACGGCGATCCTGCTCGTGCTCCAATCTTCGGGCGCCCTGGAGGTCTGGCATTTGTATGTGGCGGCGATCTTTCAGGGGGTGGGATTTGCCTTTCAATCGCCATCCTACTCAGCCGCCATTGCAACGATGGTCCCGCAGAAGCAATATGTGCGTGCCAACGGCCTGATGTCGATCCTGAACGATGGTCCGGAAGTCTTTGGCCCGCTGATTGCAGGAGGTCTGTATCTGCTCTCTGGGCTGGAGGGCGTTCTAGCCATTAACCTGCTGGCCTTTGTGATCTCCATCGGGGCCCTGCTGTTCGTGGAAGTGCCCGAAACACCGCAGACTCGCGAGGGGGAACTCTCACACAGCAAGTTTCTGAAGGAAGTCCTGTATGGAATTAAGTATATCCTCCGCCGCCCCGGACTGCTGGGCCTGCAGTTGATCTTTTCGACAGGCAACCTGTTTTCCGGGATCGCCCTGTCGGTTGCGGCGCTCTACCCGATGATCCTGCTGCGTTCCGGCAATGATGCCCAGGCTGTGGGCATCGTCCAGGCGGCTGGCGCCCTGGCGGCAGTGCTGGCCGGGATCTTTTTGACGACCTGGGGCGGGATCAAACGACCGATCCATGCCATCCTTCTGGGCTGGATCCTGTCCAGCATGTTTGGCCTGACGTTACTGGGCATCGGACAGAACTTTCTCATCTGGATCGCTGCCATGGTCATCTACTCCATTTTTGATCCGGTGGTCAATGTGTCGATCGAATCCTTTCTGCAATCGAAGATCCCTCCAGATGTACAGGGACGGGTCTTCTCGGCGAGCGATTTTATTGCCCAGATGATGATCCCTATCACGCCTCTGCTGGCCGGCCTGTTTGGTGACCGGATCTTCGAACCCGCGATGGCCGCAGACGGCCCGCTGGCAGGCACCTTTGGCTGGCTTGTCGGAGTGGGCCCTGGAGCCGGATTTGGCTTGTTAATCCTGCTTTGCGGTATCGCTGGAACCCTGATCGGTCTTTCCGGTTACCTCGTCAAAGAGATACGGAACCTTGACCGCGAGATCCCCGATTATCAGCGCCCGCCTCCCGTTGTGCTGGTAAGAAGGGCGCCGGCCATATTTTCGGTGATCTCCAGCGCCGAGGAGAATCAATCATCCCAGTCTGAGGAATGATCCTCTCGCTGGGACGGTTGCTCGATAGAAGTGTTTTACAGATCCGTGGAAACCAGGTCTTCCATTAATTCCATCGGAACGACAGCCACGCCAACAATGCCGGGGCCGGTATGCACGCCGAGCACAGGGGAAATACGAACGATCTCGAACTTTGCGATAGTCAGCCTTGCCTTCAGCTCGTTTGCCAGAACTTCCGCTTTTTCCGCAAACCGTCCATGCAGGACCGTGACCCAGAGCGGTGTGTGTGCGTATCGTTGAAAAAGATGTTCAGCAATGGCATTGATAGACTTGGTGATCGTCCGTCCCGTGCTAACCGTGCTGTACTTGCCATCTGCATCCACGCGGATGACGGGCTTGAGATTGAGCAGGGCGCCGGCCATGGCTTTGACCCGTCCAATGCGCCCGCCGCGCGCCAGGTATTCGAGCGTGTCGAGCGTATAGATCACTTCCGTCTTTTCGCGGATCTTTCCCAGCCGCTCCTGGATGGCGTGCATGGCCCAGCCTGCTCTGGATGCCAGCGCGGCTGCCATGACCTGGAAGCGCTCCCCTCCGGAAAGGGTTAGAGTATCCCAATGACTGACGTTTACCTCCCCTTTCACCAGCTCACCCCCGTCACGGGCCGAGTTGATCGTGCCGCTCAAACCCGAGGAAATATGGATCGAAAGGATCTCCTTCTCCTTCTCGGCCAGCTTGCGATACAGCTCGGCAAAGATCCCGCTGGAAGGCTGGGCGGTCGTGGGGATGGCGGGACGCATGGCCTCCAGGCGGTTGTAGAAATCGTCTGCCGAGATTTCGGTAGAGCTCACCTCTCCTTCCGGGAACTGGATGAATAGCGGTGCCTGGGCAACATCCAGTTGTTCCAATTCTTCGGCAGACATATCTGCTGCGCTATCGGTTACGATCTTCATGTTTATCTCCTC
This sequence comes from Anaerolineales bacterium, assembly GCA_036261375.1. Taxonomy (GTDB): domain Bacteria; phylum Chloroflexota; class Anaerolineae; order Anaerolineales; family Villigracilaceae; genus Defluviilinea. The sequence goes on along the minus strand of DATAKV010000709.1, from coordinate 2,139 downwards.
TTTATTTGTTCAGCAAATTATTGACCAGGAGATTTGTGCTGTCTCGCGCCACTTTCTCCCAGTTTGCGCCTTTCGGGTCCAGCAGGCTTTGCAGCAGCAATCCCATGGCCGTGGAAACGATCATACGTGAGGTCAGCTCTGGGTCGACGTCCACGAATGAGCCTTCCTTCACGCCTTTTTTAATTAACGAAGTAAAGTATTTGTGATAACGCCGGTACGGCGCGATGCTGGCCTCCCAGATCTTTTTGTCTCGGCTGGCCTGCAGCCAGAACTCCAGGAACATCGGTAAGCCTTCGCCGGCTGTTTTGAAAAGGTAGGGAAAGGCCCGGGTCATGAGCATGAAGGTTTCGGGCGCCGTCTTGTCTCTCGACTCTTCGATGGCGGTATCGATGGTCGTGAGCCAGCCATCCAGCAGGGCCAGGAAAAGCGCCTGCTTGCTCTCGAAATGATGATAAAAGGCGCCTTTACTGATGCCGGCCTCCCGGCAAATCTCATCCACGCTGGCTTTGTTGTAGCCCCTGCTGGAAAACAACTTGATCGCCGATTCCAGGATCCGGGTCTTTGTCTCTTCACTGCGCTGCTGCATACGCCTCATCTCAGGGGAACATCGAAATAAAACCGACCAGTCGGTTTGTTTGTACCTCCGAACGATTGCACTGTCAAGCTGCTTACAGCAAAAGGGACGGTCGCCATCTGTGTTGCGAACGACCGTCCCTGCTTTCCACTCTTTCGTGAGTACTCGATCACTGTCTTGTGACTTACAGGACATAAACTCCGAAAGGTTCACTCTTCCCTTTCAGTTCCAGCTGGCGGCGTTCCAGGCCGGCGGTATTCAAGTGAGAGGCGGCACAGGTCGCATCGCTGACAAGGATCTCTCCTGCCCCTGCCTGGGAGGCCAGCCGTGCTGTCGTATTGACACTGTCACCAAGGGCGGTGAAATCCATCGTGCTGTCTTCGTCTCCCACCACGCCGACATACGCCGGACCGGTATGGACGCCGATCCCTACCGGAAGCCAGGGTCCCTTCGGGTCGCGGTGTCCTGTTTGTTTGAGCAGCTCTTGGGCCGCCTCCACCGCCCGCCGCGGGTGCTCCGGCCCTGAGAAGGCCGGAATGAACAGGCCGATCGCCTCATCCCCCATGAGCCTGTCGACCATTGCATCTGATTGAACAAGAACATGGGTCGCTACCGTGTAGAAGCGATTGATCAGCCTGCTGAACTCGAGGGCGCTCATTTGCTCTGCAAGCGCCGTGGAGCCGCGCACATCTGCAAACAGCATGGTCAGCACGATTTCAGCGCCTCCGGGATGCTCAAATTTCTCACAGGGGATGCAAAAGCGTGGGTTGTACTTGGATTGTGCCCTGCCCATCACACGCATCAGTGCGCCTCCCCAGCCTTTGAAAGGTGCTGCGCACAACTTGCAGCGAGGATCCGATGGTAAATTTCCCATAAGATGACGAAGACGGTGGGGAACGGCCTCACCCTCGGTCAGCATTTTGTACCATTCTTCTTCAATTGTTGGTTCCGTGGGCATTTCTCTCTCCAATCTCGATCATTGAGGATATCCCGGACCCCAGGGCAGCGCTATTTTGTCAGTGCATCCAAACGATCGATATATTCCTCCAGCACGGCAAAGGCATCCTCGATGGGCTGTGTGGAAGTCATGTCCACACCTGCAAGCTTGAAGACTTCCATCGGCGGCAGTGATGAGCCGGCCTGGAGGAAGCGAATGTGATCCTGGGCCGCATTCGGCACGCCATCCAGGATCCGTTTAGCGATCGCGTTCGCGGCGGAGATGCCGATCGCATACTGGAATGAATAGAAGTCGATGTACAGATGGGTGGTGAACGTGCCCCAGGTAATGCCGACCCGCTCACGGTCGAGGTTCATTTCGCCGCCGAAGCCTTCATTGAAAAGATCCGCCATCAGCTCGATCATCGAGCCGGCGGTGAGGGCCTGTCCCTGTTCGATGCGCCGGTGTGTCTCCAGCTCGAAACGGGCGAGGGTGGGCATGACGAAGAAGTAACGGTGGAAGTTACCCATGGCTTCTTCGAGAAGGGCGACCTGGAAGGATTTGCTGCGCTGTGTCTTCAGCAGGTGAGCCCGGGTCATGGCCTGGTTGAAGTTGGAGGCGGTCTCTG
>DATAKV010000707.1:0-4983 GCA_036261375.1 Anaerolineales bacterium | reverse complement strand
TCGAAAAGGCGACCGTCCATATGCTGACGGCGGCGCTGCACTATGGCGCGGCAGTCTTCGAGGGCATTCGCGCCTACAAAACCGACAAAGGACCGGCCGTCTTCCGCCTGCGCGAGCACGCCGATCGCCTTCTCGAGTCGGCAGAGATCTTTGGATTCCGGGAGCTGCCTTACACGACGGACAGCGTTGTTGAGGCGATCAAGGACACGGTCAAGGCCAACGGGTTCGAGGAATGTTATATCCGTCCGCTGCTCTATCTGACGGGCGGCGCCTGGAACCTGAACGTGGACGCAGGCAAACCGGCCATGATGATCGCCATCTGGCAGTGGTCGAACTATCTGGGCGAGGAAGCGCTGGCCAAAGGGATCCGGGCCAACATCTCCTCCTTCACGCGCCACCATCCCAATGTCAGCATGACCAAGGCCAAGATCGCCGGGAATTATGTCAACAGCATTCTGGCCAAGACCGAGTCGGTGCGACTGGGCTTCGAGGAAGCCATTATGCTCGATCCGGAAGGCTATGTGGGTGAGTGTACCGGGGAAAACTTGTTCGTTGTGCGCCGCGGCAAACTGATTACTCCCTCCACGGCGCCGGTGCTGGAAGGCATCACCCGCCATACGATTCACACGATCGCCAAGGATCTGGGCTACGATGTGCTCGAGCAGCCCATTTCACGCGACCAGCTTTACTCGGCAGACGAGGTCTTTGTCTGCGGTACGGCGGCCGAGGTGATCGGCCTGAGCGAGATCGATTTCCGCCGCATCGGGGATGGCAAGACGGGACCGGTGACCCGCTCCATCCAGGAGTGCTATCACGAAGCGATTCGCGGGCGGGTCGTAAAATACGAACACTGGTGTGATTACGTGTAGCCAATATAGTTGAGATAAAAACAGACCCAAGCATGCGGGTCTGTTTTTATGTACAATATCTCGATGCAGACGTCAGGGTTTCTGATCATGGGCGTTTCCGGTTCGGGCAAGTCCACCCTGGGGCTGGCTTTGGCGCTCGAGCGGGGATGGGATTTCTACGACGCGGACGATTTCCATCCGGCCGAGAACATCACCAAAATGGCGTCAGGAATTCCTCTCACCGATTCAGACCGCGAACCCTGGCTGGACTTGCTCAACAAAAAACTTCTTGCAACTTTACAAGTGAACCGCCATCCCATCCTTGCGTGTTCTGCATTAAAAGAGAAATACCGGCAGCGCCTGCTCAGGAATGTGGACGGCATGGCCATTCTCCTTCTACGAGGCAGCTATGAGACGATCCGGACACGCCTGGCCGCACGGGCAGGGCATTTCATGAAGGAAACCCTGCTCCAAAGCCAGTTCGAGGCGCTCGAAGAACCGTCCGATGCGCTTATTCTGGACGTGTCGATGCCTGTTCATGTTATGCTTAATACAATCCTGACGAACTATCCTATGGTAAAGAGGCCTTGAGATAATGGAATTCAATTCGTCCACGCTTGGACAGCTGGTGAAGCAAATGGGAGAGGTGGGCAGGCACCTGTCGGAGATCGGAGCAACGGAAGGTGCGGCAGGGAATATTTCGATCTGCGTGGACCGCAGTCTGGAAGTCCGGGAGATGTTCCCGCAGGTAACCGAGATCGAGCTGCCCACGCCTGCGCCGGACTTGCGAAATGCCACGTTCCTCGTAACCGGTTCCGGCCGCCGCCTCCGGGAGATCGCCGATGCTCCGACCGCCAACCTGGCTTGCATCATCGTAGACCACGACGGGAAAACGGGCCGGCTGTTCACATCTCCGGACGCCAGATTTAAGCGTGTAACCAGTGAATTCAATTCCCATCTGGCTATCCATCACGACCAGATGCGCTCCCGGCCGGTCCAGCTGCACGCTGTGATCCACGCCCAGCCGAAGCACCTGACCTTCCTAAGTCACATCCCCAAATATCAGGATCGAGCCTTTCTCAACAGCCGCCTGATGCGCTGGCAGCCGGAGACCATCCTCAACGTGCCGGAGGGGATCGGCATCCTGCCGTTTCTTCTGCCCGGCTCCACGCACCTGATGATCGAAACCATGCTGTGCATGCGTGACCATCGTGTAGTCATCTGGTCGCAACACGGGATCATTACCCGGGCGGACGAGTCCATTTCTCATGCCCTGGACCTGGTGGAGTATGTCGAGACCGCTGCCCAGTACGAGACGCTCAATCTGTATGCCGGAGAGGCGAGCGCCGGGATCGACCCAAAGCATTTACGGGAGATCGCCGAGATCTGGAAGGTCGATCAAAAAGTCTATTAAGTCTGGAAGGAAGCTTGCATCTCTGCCCATTTGAGTCTATACTCTGCCCCATCTTTTGTTTCCCGAAAATGATAACTTTTGTAAGAATTCACGCCTGCGAATGCCAACGTTAGCAAAAATTGCTGCAAAACTCCCGAATCTTTCAACCCAAGGAGAGAACCATGGCTACTGTCCGAGATATGGTCCGTAAAAAAGGCGGTGAAGTGTATGCCATCTCACCGGAGGCAACCGTGTATGAAGCGCTGAAGGCGATGGCCGACCACAACACCGGTGCCCTGCTGGTGATGAATGGGGACGACATGGTGGGGATCCTGTCTGAGCGGGATTGTGTGCGCAAGGTGGACCTGGCGGGGAAGAATGTGAACGAGACAAAGGTCACCGAGATCATGACCGGTGATGTCATCACCGTGAACTGTGACCAGCCGCTCGAGGATTGTATGACGCTGATGATGGAAAAGGGCATCCGTCATCTGCCGGTCTACGACAGCAATACGTTGATGGGCCTTGTCTCCGTCCGCGACGTATTGAAGGAAATGATTGAGCAGCAGCAGGTGATGCTTTCCCAGCTGGAGCGCTATATCACGGGCGGTGGGCGCTAATCTCCCAACTACGGGTTCAAAGGAGCAGACGGGATGATTCTTCCCGAGTGGACCATCGCGGAACTTCAGGAAAAAATGGAATCGGGCGAACTGACAGCCCGCCGGATTGCCGAGCTGTATCTCACCCGCATCGAAGCCGTGGATAAGGACGGTCCCTACATTAATTCGGTGATCGAGCTGAATCCCGATGCACTCGAGATCGCCGATGCCCTCGATGCAGAGCGCAAGGCTGGCAAAACGCGCGGCACCCTGCACGGGATCTCAATACTGATCAAAGATAATATCGATACGAACGACCGGATGCAGACCACCGCCGGGTCGCTGGCATTGGAAGGACACATCGCACTGAAGGATGCCTTCCTTGTGAAGCAGCTACGTAAGGCTGGCGCGGTCATTCTGGGTAAGACCAACCTGAGCGAGTGGGCGAACTTCCGCGGCAGGCGTTCTATCAGCGGCTGGTCGTCGCGCGGCGGGTTGACGCGCAATCCTTATGCACTGGACCGCTCCGCCTCCGGTTCCTCCTCGGGATCCGGCGCGGCGGTGGCAGCCAATCTATGCGCGGCGGCGGTCGGGACCGAGACCGACGGCTCGATCATCTCTCCCGCGCAAACAAATGGCATCGTCGGCATCAAGCCCACGCTAGGACTGGTCAGCCGCAGCGGCATCATTCCGATCGCTCACAGCCAGGACACGGCCGGTCCCATGGCGCGCACGGTTGAAGATGCGGCGATCCTGCTCGGAGCGATGACCGGCGTCGATGCAGCGGATTCCGCCACCCGTCTGAGCCGGAAGCGCAGCTTCTCCAATTACATCAAATTTCTTGATCGTGACGGTCTCAACGGCGCCCGGATCGGCATTGCCCGGAATATGTCCGGCTCGAACCCGCGCATCCTGAAGATCCTCGATTTCTCTATCGAAGTGATGAAGAAGCTCGGTGCCGAAGTCATCGATCCGGCCGATGTTCTCAACTTCGACAAGTTTGGCAAGACTGAGCTGGATGTGCTGCATTATGAGTTCAAAGCCGATCTCAATAAATATCTGAAATCGCTCTCCGATGGGGAGCGCGTCCACTCCATGGAGGACGTGATCAGATTCAATGAAGAGAATAGCGACAGGGTCATGCCTTATTTCGGACAGGAGCACATGATTACCGCCCAGGGGACCTCTTCCCTGCGCGACAAAAAATATCGTGATGCCCTGGCTAAGAATCTCCTCTACGCCCGCACCAGGGGCCTCGACGCAGCCATGCGTAAGCATAAGCTCGACGCGATCGTCGTCCCTTCCGGCGGCCCCGCCTGGATGATCGACCTGGTCAACGGCGACGCTATCAACTGGGACATGGAAAGCACCTCTCCTCCCGCGGTGGCAGGCTATCCACACATCACCGTCCCGGCAGGCTACGTCTCAGGATTGCCTGTTGGCCTGTCCTTTATCGGCAAAGCCTGGCAGGAACCGGCTCTCATCCAGTATGCCTATGCCTTTGAGCAGGCTACCCAGCTGCGACGCATGCCCCGCTTCCTGCCGAGTGCTATCCCAAACCCGTGACGATCACCCAAAGCTCACAGTAGCTTGAGGATGAATGACAACTTGTCATACAACTTGATTGGGTCTATACTTCCTCTTCGGAGACTATATGCCTGAATTCGATCTTGCCCCCATCAAAACCGCCATCGAGCCGTATATCCCGTTGGGCCGCTCAGGGTTATTACCAGCCCTGCATGCGGCCCAGACTGTTTATGGCTGGCTCCCCGAAGATGTCGCCGCCGAGATTGCCCGATCGCTGCGCGTCCCGCTCGCCGATGTACACGGGGTGATCGAGTTTTACTCGCTCTTCGCCAATCAGCCACTTGGGAAAAAGGTAATCCGCGTCTGCACCGATCAGGCCTGCGCTCTGAAGGATGCAAAAGGAATCCTGGATCATCTCTGCTTCCATCACGGGATCCAGCCGGGACAAACCACAGCGGGGCAGGCAGTCACGGTCGAATCCAGTCCTTGCCTGGGGATGTGCGAGCTGGCGCCGGCCGTATGGACGATGGACAATGGACGATGGACTGTTGGAACCGGCTCCACGGAAAGCACTCGTCCACCGTCCATGGTCTATGGTCCCATCCGTTTGTTGACA
>DATAKV010000695.1:0-4029 GCA_036261375.1 Anaerolineales bacterium | reverse complement strand
GGTTGCCGTCCTGGCTCCACATAAAAAATTACAGGAGGAGACTCCAGCCCGGGAGAAGCGGCCCTCCGAACGGCGCTCCTACCCCTGGCTGTTGTGGCTCAGCATCGGGTTGCTGGCGGCCGTTGCCGTAGCCGCTGTCCTGGCCGTCAGGAATTCAACGCCCAAAGACCCGGCGGAGTACCGGCATGTGCAGCCGGTCGAGTATTATTTATATGTCCCTGATGCGTATACCGATGAACAGGATTGGCCGTTGTTTGTGGGGATCCACGGTGCCGGTGGGACAGGGCTGGACTGCTGGCGTATGTGGCAGGCGCAGGCTGACGAGGAAGGATACATCCTGTTATGTCCCAGCATCCCGGGCGATTCATCTGGCTTTTACCTGGATGTTGGCGAGAACACCGTTTGGAGCGCGATCGGAGAGGTACAGAAAGATTATCGGATCCGCAAACGAATGTTTTTCAGCGGCTTTTCAGCAGGGGCTTTCTTTATCCAGGGATTTACGCATCACTATCCACAATACGTCAGTGGACTTTCGGTCCTTTCCTCGGGCATGTACATGGAACCCAGCCTGTTTCCCGAGCTCATCCCGATGGCCGTAGTAATCGGCAGCGCCGACAACCCGCAGGCCGTGGAAACAAGCCGGCTCTTTGTCGACGGATTGAAATCGTATGGGTTCGACGTGCAATATACGGTCCTGCCCGGTGTCGGGCATGCAGTGACAGGAGAGAGTATCGGCCAGACGATCGACGTATTCAGGAAAACAGTCGGGAAATGAGAAACTGGTTCGTCTGCAGCATCCTTCTCATTCTTTCCATGCTCTATACAGCAGGTTGTGTCCCCGCAGCAGACACACCGGCTGTGGAAGCAACCCTTCCCGCGGATCCGATGGGCAGCCCGATCCTCTTCGACGATTTCGATTATTCCTCCACGGAGGAGATGAGCGCCAACGGCTGGATCGTCCGCAGCGGGATGGGCTGGCCGGGTGTGACCGGCGCGTCCTTCCGCCCTGAAAATGTTTCTTTTATGGAGTACCCGGCCCAGCCCGGCAACCGGCTCCTGCGCATGACCTCTTCCACGGATGGCAGTCGGGAAGGTACTTTTCAGACTCAGATCTGTCACCAGCGCAAATATCTCGATGGAACCTACGCGGCACGCGTCCGCTTCAGCGATGAACCAGTCAGCGGCATGGGCGGCGACCAGGTCGTCCAAACCTTCTATATGATCACGCCCTACGATAAGCCGCTCAACCCCGATTACAGTGAAATGGATTTCGAATATCTACCCAATGGAGGCTGGGGCGGCGCTGCGACCACGCTGCATGTCACCACCTGGGAGACGGTGCAGATCGAGCCATGGAACGCGGACAATATCAGCCAATCCCGGCAGGGGAGCCAGGCGGGCTGGCATTCGCTGGTCCTGCAGGTCATGGGCGGTACGGTCCGCTACTTTGTGGATGGCATGCTGATCGCCCAGCACGGAGGGGCGTATTATCCCGATGCACCCGTGTCGATCAATTTCAATCTGTGGTTCATCGAGGGCGGATTGGTTCAGGGTGAAAGCATTCGCCAATATCAAGAAGATGTGGATTGGGTGTTCCACCAGGTGGATACACTGCTGATGCCAGATGAAGTAGAAGCGAAAGTTGTTGAATTGCGGAACGCTTCCGTCTCTTTTAAAGATACTGTTTCGCCGGGCGATCTTCCACTGCCCTCACCTTGTGATCTTTAAAAGAAAAGACCCTAAAGGTTTCTGAAACCTTTAGGGTCTGTCATTGTTACACCGCTTCCTTCTTCAACAGATCCCGGAAGTGCTTGCGGAACTTCGAGACCTTGGGGGAGACGACGGCCATGCAGTATCCCTGGTAGGGATTCTTGGCGAAGTATTCCTGGTGATAGTCCTCCGCCATATAGAACTTGTCCAGCGGGACGACCTCGGTGACGATGGGATTGTCGAAAACCTTTTGCATCTCCAGATCCCTGATGAACTTTTCGGCAATATCCTTCTGCTCTTCGTTGTGATAGAAGATCGCCGAGCGATACTGCGTGCCCACGTCGGCGCCCTGTCGGTTGAGCGTGGTGGGATCGTGGATGCCGAAGAAGATGTTCAACAAATCCTGATAGGAAACCACATTCCCATCGTAATGAACCTGCACCACCTCGGCATGACCTGTATTGCCATTACACACATCGCGATACGTCGGGTTGTCCACATGTCCGCCGGCATACCCGGACTCCACGGATTCAACGCCCTTAACCTGGTCGTACACAGCTTCCAGACACCAGAAACAGCCGCCGGCAAATGTGGCAGTGATCAAATTCTTTTCCATACGAGTACTCCTTTTTCTCCAAGCCTAATGTTTCTTCATCTCATCAGACAACCTGTTGTCGCTGAATATTATTAAGGAAGTATTACAGGTTGATCTATTTGCGGACAGAAATCGCTATTGTTTCGGGTGTACAGCAAAGAAATCCCATATGGCCTGGGAAGCATCCCACAAATGCCTTGAAGGCCAGGCATGACCGCCGGCTTCGATGGTATGCAGCTCCACGGAAGTACCATCACTGCACGAGGAATAGCGGCTGTGGGTAACAATCTCCTCCATCTCCACCTGCGGAGGCCCGCTGCAGCCGTTCAGCTGGACCCAGGAATTGATGGTTTCTTCGACCGCCCGGAAGCCAAACTCACCACCTCCCGCGTACGGAGCAACCGTGTCCTCCAGACCATGAATATGCATCAACGAAACCGGCTCAGAGGGCTCGCACGAGTCCACCATCTGTGTCCCGGCGACAGGGGCAACGGCGGCAAAGGTATCCGCCATTTCACAGGCAAGTCGATATACCATGCCCGCGCCATTCGAAAAGCCAGCTGCGTAGATGCGGTTGGGATCAACTCGGATGATTGTCTCGAGGTCGGCGAGGATCTGCTCGATATAGGCCTTCTCATCCAGGTTGTTTTCGATAGCATAGCCGCAGCAAATCCCGGCATTCCAGGTAAGCCCCAGACCGTGCGTATATACGAGAAAAAAACCACTGCTATCTGATATATCGGTGAAGCCGGTCGCATACTGGATTTGGGCCGGTTCTCCGCCCGCTCCATGGAAGACAAATACCAAAGGAGCCCCGCGGGCGCTGTCCACGCCGGGGGGGATGTGTAGAATATAGGATCGCTCCACGTCGCCGACCATGATTCGGCGTTCGAGGTTGTTGGGTTGGTGCGTCGGGCCGGGGGAGGGAGTCTCCGTGGGAGTGGCTGTGGGAGCAGGCGTTTCTGTAGGCTCAATTGTTGCCGTCTGCGTAGGTGCGGCTGGCTGAGGGCTGCATGCCGCCAGAACAGCAAGCAGGATAAAACTAATGGAGATGAATGGACGGATATACCAGTGTTTCATTGGATCCTCCAGTGATGGTCAAGCTTGTCGTGCGAACCCGGTAGCATATGGACGGAAATCTAGGGTCGGTTGGCCCCGCCCCACTCATTATAGACATTTTAATTTTGGAAGCAAGATTGGCAAGCCGCTTCGCTTCCCCCATTGGTCTTAAAAAGTTGTCCCGCAGTCGATGGTCTACAGACCACTTCTGCGGGACAACCCATGGTTTTGTTATACGACTGGGGCTTCTTCCTTGTTGTCTTCGGCCGCCCGTTCCAGCACCACTTCGCCTTCGGGGTTCAGGGTGACCAGGATCGAGTCGCCGTTATGGAATTCGCCTCCCAGCAGCCTGTCGGAGAGCGGATCCTCCACCTTTTGCTGGATGACACGACGCAGGGGACGGGCACCAAATTCGGCGTCGTAGCCCAGGTCGGCCAGGGCAGCCAGTGCTTCGGCCGTGGCCGTCAGCACCAGGTTGTGCTCCTTGAGGCGCTCCGCCACCTTGTCCAGCTCGAGCGTGACGATCTTCTGGATGTCTTCCTTGTTGAGCGAGCGGAAGATCACGACAGCATCGAGACGGTTGATGAACTCGGGACGGAAGGCTCGCTTGAGCGATTCGTTCAGCTTCTTGCGCATATCTTCGAACGACAGGCGTTCTTCGGTGG
>DATAKV010000693.1:0-2281 GCA_036261375.1 Anaerolineales bacterium | reverse complement strand
GGCAGCGTGGCAGGCCTAAGTACTCCAAAAAGATTAAGTTGGAAGGTGTGTCTATGGAAGAATCGAGCGATCTGCCATCCAGTTTTAGATTGTCCGAGTACAAGCCATTTTTCCAGGCGCCTGATCAGGCGGGTGCGGACCTTCTCGTTGGCCGAAAGTCTCCGACCGAGGCACATATCGACCGCAGGTCTGAGTGACCTGCGGTCGTGTCTCGTCAGGGTGGCAGACCCATGCCATGGCTGGGTCTGCATTAACTCATTATCCCGCTCCGCTGGAGCCGCCTCCTGAAGCGCCCGCGCCGCCTGCACCTCCACCTCCGCCCGCTCCGGACGAGTCAGAGGCAGCCATCACGGCGACGATCGCCCCAAAGTTGGACTCGCTGCCGCTGATCCCATGGAACCAGACGGGCAGGGGCACGTTGCCGAGTGCCTGGAAGTATTTCGCCCAGTTCGCGCCCAGCCCAAATACGGCTGCATAGGGAAGATACCGCTCGAAATAATCGGGGCGGATGGCGGGCTCGCGCCCTTTGCTTACCTGCTTCAGGTACTCTGCAAAACCTTTCCAGCGCGCAGCCTGTTCCTCACCTGCAGGCGTTAACACCGAAAATGTCCCGGCATAGATCAGCAGAGCCACGCTCAGGATAAACAACCCAAGACCCACACCTGTGAGGCCGGCAAAGAGGACGGCAAGCTGCATATCCTGGTAGCGGGCAGCCCCTAAAAGCGCGGCGGCCATAAATAGTGAAAATGCGAGCAGCAGCGAGATCCACCCGATCCCGGCCAGCCGGCTGCGTTTTTGCTTGCGGTCGGTGTCGAGCCAGCCGCGTTGGATGAGTTCCTGTTCCAGAGGTTCATCGAACAGGTCATGCTTCCCCGCCAGCCGGGTGCCGACTTCGCTCAAGTTGACTTGCTTTTCACCCGGCTTGAACAATGCATCCAGCAAGCCCCGTTCAAAAGGGCTCAATGCCAGAGAGTGATCCCTGTGAACCAACACATGTTTTTTGGTTCCCCAGCCTCCGGTTTCCTCGCGTACTTCCAATACACCGCGCTGGGCCAGGTCGAAGATGGCGCCCATGGAGGTATAAGGTTGTTTGGTCAGTTTCCCGATGATGGCCGGCGAGAGATTCGAAGGCGGGCTGGCATTGGGTATGACCGGGCTGATGGACAGCTCTCGCCTGTTGGCGCGGATGTAAGTAAGCAGTCCCAGTCCACCCAGGACCAGGGTCACGGCGCCTGCCATTAGGCCAACAGGGATGGCACGCGCGGCGGCCGCGTTTGCCAGTTCCTGTCTTGTCTGCCACTGAGGCGCGGCCTGTGCCAGGCTGCCCGGAGCAAACCGTGCCGTCAGAGTCAGGTTTTCGTCTTCCGCGAGTCCGCTTGTGCTCAGGATCAGCCGGTTCTCGTCCGCAGCCGCCTCGAAATCCCTGTTAAGGGAGGGCGGTTCGAGCAGTGCTGCCGTGGGCGGATAGGTCAGCATGACCGTGGAGCGCTCGATCGAATATTCATGGTCTTCCGGGACGGCGCGCCAGATAAACGTATCTGCATCCCCTGTGCGGACGACTCCCGTTGCCAGGTACCGGACGGTGAACACATGCGCCGCGTTAGACGTCGGCGCGAAGTGCCAGGTCACGCGCAGCGGATCGCCCCCTTCAACTTCCACCTCTCCGGCCTGTGTGCCCTCGGGCATCGGTACGCCATCCATGCTCGCCTCGAGGAAGGTCAGCCCATCGGTCTCCCTCGCCGAGATCTCACGAAAAGCAAACGTGAACGGGTCGCCTTCGAAATGGAATTTGACCGTCTCGGTGATCACAGCCGAGCCGGCCCCCTGGAGCTCGATCTGGACGTCGAAGAACTCTGCATAATAGGATTTTGCCGCCAATGCAGGGCGGACCCCGAGGATCGAGATCAACGGGATCAGCAGGAGCAGGGTGAAAAATTTTCGGTTCATATCTTTATCTACGTAAAGGTACTCTAAAAGTTGGTCTCTTGACGGATATGCTTACAGGGTTTTAACGATCCAATGCCTTTTCACCGAAGGGAGATATCTACTTCCAGGTTCGCCGGAGGCTGCTCGTTTTAGGTAGGAAACACTGGACCAGCGTCAGCCGGATTTGCCAGGTCTTTGCCCGACCCTGCGATTATGGGGTGATAATACCACTTCAAGTCCCGGCAGGGTCGGAGACCCACCCCGAGCAGAGTGGACGCGTCCGCTCTCGACAGGCCTCTCGGTCAAGCGTGGACGTATCGGAGAGATATCAAAAAGGTAATCTTCGGTCTCTCTC
>DATAKV010000677.1:0-4792 GCA_036261375.1 Anaerolineales bacterium | reverse complement strand
GCGCCCCACGCCGGCGCTGCTCAATTTTCTACTGCCCCTTGTCCTTTTTTATGCATACTATTCCCGCCAGGCCCGGTCGTTTTCCGATGTATCCGCGAAACCGATCGGACTTCTGCTTGTCGCCGCAGCCATTCTCACCTATCTTTTGATCGCCGCCAGCTTTGCACCCAGTGTGTATGGACAGTCGTTCCCCGTACCCCGCGCCCGCTTTGCCGGCCAGTTGATCTTAACCTGTGGTTTAATGGTAAGTGGTGCTTTAATTGGACTGCTGATTGCGAAGAGCACAGTTTCGCCAACGGTTTCAACATTCCTTCGTCCTCTGGCAGTCATGGGTCTTCTGCTATTGACCCTCTATCCCCTGCGGACCGCCTCCCGGCTGGCGGCGGAGGTCCCTGTTTACCAGCAGCGTGCCCATGCCTGGGACGGGCGCGATGCGGATATCCGGGCCCTCCAGGTGGAAGGGGTGCGCGAGTTGACGGTCCCATTCTTATCCACGGAGATCATCCAGGATCTGGGAGACCGCAGCGGGTTCAGGCTGAATCGCTGTGCATCCGTCCTGTATGGAGTCGACTCCATCGTTGCCCGCCCAGTGAAAAAGTAATCGATCATGCCCAATATATCCAATCCCATTCTTGTTACAGGCACACACCGCAGCGGAACCACCTGGGTCGGCAAAATGCTGGCGGCCGATGCATCGACAGCTTATATCAGCGAGCCGTTGAATGTTTTGCATCGTCCCGGCGTACTGCGGGCGAAGGTCAAACACTGGTATCAATACATTTGTGAGGACAACGAAGCCGAATTTCTGCCCGCGTTCCAGGAGCTGCTCGAATTCGATTATCACCTGTGGGATGAAATCCGCTCGATCCGCTCCCGCCGCGATTTCCTGCGTATGGGACGCGACTTTGCCATCTTTTACAATGGCCTGATGCGCGGCCAGCGCGTGCTGATGAAGGATCCGTTCGCTGTCTTTTCCATGGACTGGTTCGCGAAGCGCCTGAACTGCAAAGTGGTGATCGCGGTGCGTCACCCGGCGGCATTCGTCAGCAGTCTCAAGCGTCTGAACTGGCCGTTCGATCTTCGGGACCTGCTCGACCAGCCACTGCTGATGCGCGACCACCTGGAGCCCTACCGCGGGCAGATCGAATCGGCGTTGAAAAGTGACCTGATCGAGCAATGGGCGCTCTTGTGGAATTTGATCTATCGCTCGGTTCACGCCTCCGTTGAGCGCAATCCGGGCTTCATTGCTGTCCGTCACGAGGACCTGTCCCTCGACCCCGTCAACCGCTACCAGGAGCTGTACCGGAAGCTGGATTTGGAGTTCACCCCGCGCGTCCAAAAGATCATCCTGCGCTCCAGCAGCTCCGATAATCCCGCCGAGCCGCCGCGCAAGAGCATTTATTCCGTGAAGGTTGACAGCCGCGCCACTATGACCAATTGGAAGAAACGCCTGACCGAAGAGGAGATCCAGCGCATCCGCGAATTGACCGCCGACGTGGCTCCCCTCTATTACTCGGATGCAGAATGGTAAGCACACAGCCATCATAATTTTTTAGGAGAACCAAAACGAATGAGCAATAACCCGACAAACCCGATTCAGCGTGATCTCAGTCACGATGATCTGATCGTCATTGCTGGTGCTGGAGGATTTATCGGCGGTTCGCTGGTGCGGTACTTCCATGACCTGGGTTACACCCACATCCGCGCCGTGGACAAGAAGCCGTTGAGCAACTGGTACCAGCGCATCCCCGGCGTCGAAAACCTGCGCCTCGACCTCAGCCACAGCGATGCCTGCGAGCGCGCCGTGGAGAACGCGGTCGAGGTCTATAACCTGGCGGCGGATATGGGCGGCATGGGTTTCATCGAGCGCTTCCGTGTCGAGTGCATGCGCTCGTCCCTGATCAACACCCATATGCTCGAAGCCGCCTACGAGGCCGGGGTGAACCGCTATTTCTTCGCTTCCTCGGCCTGCGTGTACAACACGACGCTCCAGCAGGACCCGAATGTGCGGGCGCTCAAGGAATCGGATGCCTATCCTGCCATGGCCGAGCGCGGCTACGGCTGGGAGAAATTGTTTGCCGAGATGCTCTGCCAGGAATACTGGGCAGAAAGAGGCATGAAGACCTTCACCGCCCGCTTCCATAACGTCTATGGCCCGAACGGCACCTGGGATGGCGGGCGCGAGAAGGCCCCGGCGGCCATCTGCCGCAAGGTGATCCAGGCCAAGGACAGCGGGACGAATGAGATCCTGATCTGGGGAGATGGCACACAGACCCGCAGCTTTACGTACATCGAGGATTGCGTATTAGGCATCGACATGATCGTCCACTGTGAGGATCTGATCGCCACACCGATCAACCTGGGGTCCAGTGAATTGATCTCGGTTGATGAATTGGTCTCGCTCGCGGAGCAGATCGGGGATGTGAAACTAACACGCAAATACGATGTGAATGCCCCGCGTGGCGTGGCAGGCCGCAACAGCGACAATACATTTATCAAGCAAATGTTGAATTGGGAGCCGCGCACACCCTTTAAAGAGGGCCTCACTGAAACCTATCGTTGGATCGAAGAGCAGTATATGGCCCGTAAAGCCGGCCTGCGCGTGGTGGAAGAGACTTTCTAGCTTTGTATCCTAAGAGATCGTTTGAAAAAGGCCTGAGCTTGAAGAGAAGCTCAGGCCTTTTAAAATTTTAGAAATTCAGGAGTTTTCGCAGACGCAGCCGGAACTTCCACGGCATCCAGGAATAGAGGACCTTTCGAGCGATCATCCTCATCCGCAATATAGAGAACCAGCTTCCACCCTCGCGTTCGAGGACGCGCAGCATATCCGGGTAGCAGCGGTCATCGTTGACGATGGTCTTGCCCTCGCCGTGGATGCGGAACATGGCCCACTTTTGGGGAACGTACAGAACCTCAGAGGCTTTGGAAAACTTGACCCACAGGTCGTAATCGAAGCTAAAGAACAGGCTGAGATCGAGCGGACCGACCTGGCGCCAGAGATCGGCACGGAAGAAGGTGGTGGCCTGTGGGATGTGGACCGAGCCGCGCAGCATCTGCCGGTAGCTCGTCTGTTTGGAGGCGAACTGTCCAACGGTCGCACCCGAGTCATCGATCAGGTCCGCGTCACCGTACACCATCCCGACATTCGGGTTTTGGGCCAGGATGGATACCGCTTCCGACACGGCATTTGGAAAGTAGATATCGTCCGAGTTCAGCCAGGCCAGGATGTCGCCGGTGGCTCTTGAAAAACCTTTATTCAGCGCGTCTGCGTGACCCTTATCCTTCTCGGACACCCACCAGGCCAGACGGTCCTCGTACTTTTTGATGATCGCCACACTCTCATCCTTTGAGCCGCCGTCCACGATGATATATTCGAGGTTCGGATAGTCCTGTTCGAGGACCGAGCGGATCGAAGCCTCCAGGAACTGTCCCTGGTTGAATGAGGGTGTGATGATGGATACTTTAGGTAGATGAGTTGTCATGTTCATGATGTGCGAAAAATTATAGCATAGGGCTTCCGCAAGGCGGGTTTGCCACCCGCCAGTGAGATACTGGGTAAATCCTATATAATTGAAAGACTACGTCCATGCTCGTTTCGATCGTAACCCCCTCCTATAACCAGGCTCGCTTCATCGAAGGGACGATACTGTCCGTGCTTTCGCAGGACTACCCGCAGATCGAGTACCTGGTCGTCGACGGTGGCTCCACAGATCATAGCGCGGATATTATCCGTAGGTATGCGGACAGACTCACGGGGTGGGTGAGCGAAAAAGACAGGGGACAGACGGACGCCATCAACAAGGGCTTCGCCCGGGCCAGGGGCGAGATCCTTGCCTGGATCAATTCCGATGACACCTATGAGCCGGGCGCGGTCTCGGCGGCCGTCGAATTCCTGCGGGAACATCCTGAGGTGGGCATGGTCTACGGCGATTGCAACTATATCAACGAGCAGGGTGAAGTAATCGGCCGGTTCCATTCGAAGCAAACCAGTTACCGCCGCATCCGTCAGGGATATAATCACATACCGCAGCAGACGATGTTCTTCCGGGCGGAATTATGGAAACAGCTGGGTCCCCTGGACCCCTCCTTCCATTTCGCCATGGATTACGACCTGTGGACACGCATCTCGGCGCACACAGAAATAAAATATGTGCCGCAGACCTGGGCGAATTTCCGCCTGCATACCTCCGCCAAGACACTTATGGCAGATGACCGTTTCTGGCCGGAGATGCTGCGGGTCCATTACCGGGACGGCGGCTCGTTCTTTTCCATAATCGTGGCCCGCTACTACATCCGCAGGCTGTTCGGCCCGCTCTTGAACTGGCGGCGGCGTAAACTTGTCAAGGCAGAGCATTAGCCTCTGCGTCTCCGTAACTCTATGGCAGAAAGAAACGCAATGTCCTGGATCCTCTCCTCTCCTACCCTCGATGACCTGATCCGCCTGCTCAAGGCGTGGAAGTTCTGGGTGCTCGGGGCAGTCGCCGGCGCGCTGATCGGCGCAGCTGCCTATTTTATTGCCCCTCCGGAGTACAGGGCGCGCGCCACCGTCAACGTGGATTTCAACCTGGAGGAAGCCTGGCCCCGGGAGACAGACCGCCAGCAGTTCTACTACCTCGAACGCGAGACCCGTAAACTGGAAGAGATCGCCTTGTCGGATGAGGTCCTGGGTCCCATTTCAGCGGAGCATCAAATATCTGTGCAGGAACTGAGGGATGAAAAATTGAAGCTCAGCCAGCCTGCCGAAGCAGGATGGCATTTCTACGCGGAACACCCGGATCCCAACATCGCCGGC
>DATAKV010000674.1:0-3372 GCA_036261375.1 Anaerolineales bacterium | reverse complement strand
CCCCAGGCCAGGATTGCGCCGATGTTGGGGATGACCATGCCGGCCATGAAGCCTCCAAATTGCTGTAACTTTTCTCGCATTTCAAATCTCCTTTCGGGTTTTGTTTGATTGCCTGGGACCAGGCCTTTCAAAATGCCGGAGGTTCCTATGGAAGCCTTCCGCTTTACAGGCAGTGGTCGGAACACTGCCGGGTAACCAAAAACGTCATTGACTTAAGAACCGTGTGATCGTCTCGATATCCTCGGGCATGAGCAGCGGATGGACCTGGATTACTTTAGGAATCCCTGTATATTGTTTCGATAGGGGGACCGTCGTCAGAATGAGATCGGCGGAGGAGATCAGGGAAGAGGTCAGGTCGCGCAGGGAGACCACTTCCATGTTGCTGAGGTTGGGGAAGCGGGCGTGCAGGCGCGCCATCAGAAGCTGGGCAGTTGCCATCCCGCTGGGACAGATGATGATCACCCGCTCGAAGCGATAGGGCCGGTTGCGGATGTAGGCAGCGCGCAGCAGGACGGCCAGGCTGTTGATCTCCGTCTTCGGCAGGCGCACAGCCGTGTACTCGAACACAATCTCCGAGATCTGCTGGGCGACGACATATTCCTGCTCGTATCTTTCCGGCAGGCTGGCATTGTTCAGCTCGACCGGGAACCAGAGCTTGAACTGCTGGCGGTAACAGGCAGGCACAATGTTATTGACCAGTCCCTTGAGCAGCGTGTGATCGTTTTTCAGTTTCGGGATATTGAACAATTGGCTGATGTGGTCCAGCAGGCGGCTGTACATCTCGGAGGGACCGCTCTCGTGCTCCAGCTCGCCCGGGAAGACTTCATTGCGCGGGGCGGACATCATTTCCATGGCCAGGCCGGCAGTGTCGGCCTGGGTCCAGGTGGCGTTGGTTTCGCGCCCGAGTTTGCCGGCGATGTAGGTGGCGACCGTCCACATCCCCGACGATTGAATGGTGTTGAGAAGCGCTTCATCCAGGACAAGATGAGAGCCCATCAAGACTCGTCTGGCCTTGACCGCAAATACAAGGGCGAGATGCAGGACCGCGTCATCGGTAAAGCGGCCTCCCAACTGCTCCTCGGCTTTTGCAACCAGGCCAATCGACCGCCTCATTTTCAGGCCGGACAGGTATTCGTTGACCTCGGCCACCAGCGGCAGGAGGCGGGCGTCGCCGCGCAGGGTGAAGGTCAACCCGTCTGCATGAGTGATCTCGGTGATGGGGTCGAGGCTGATGGCGGTTTCTCCCCATAATAATTTCACCATTGCCTGCTGGCATTCGAGCTCTCCGCCTGAGATCTGGATGCCGAAATGCGGCTTGCGGACCAGCTGGATATCCTGGTTAGCCAGCCAGGCTTCGATCACATCCAGGTCCTTCAGGATCGTCATCCGTGAGACGTGCGTGAGCTGTTCCAGCTGGGCCAGAATGACCGGCTCCCGGCAGGATAATAAAAACAACGCCAGCAGCTGCTGACGTTGACTCACAGAAAGAATGATCTGGACGCCCGAGTGGACACTGATCTTCTGGACCAGGGCATGAGATTGGTCGGGGGTCACATCGACCTGAAACCCAACTCCAGGCAGTACGTGGAGGTCCTGTCCATTCTGTTGTAACCAGACTTTCACGCCTTTCATGCTGTAGTTCACCTGTCGGGGGGTGATCTTGAGCAGCTTGGCCAGCTCTATAGAGCCGATCGGCCTGTTGGCGTCCAGGATGATCCTCAGTATTTCTCGCTGGCGGGTGGTGAAAGTGATCATTATTGAACTTTTGTCACAACTAGATTGACCAGACCGGACACATGTTTACATTGTAGGGCAATTTAAGAGGAAAAATCACTGATTTAAAGCATGTTTTGCCCAGCAAGAAGTGACAAAATTATACTATTTGAGACAGGAATAAACTTTTGAGACTGCGCGTAACTATGAGCGATTAACCAACTCCTTGTCCTCCGATCTGGATTTTTACTTCACACGCGCCTTTCTCTTTCACTGAGAATGTTTTTCCAATCCCCTGCACTTCCACTTCATAGTCCCCGAGAAATCCGGAGAAGCGGCATATACCCTGCTCGTCTGTGATAAATGAGGTGGGGGAGTTCCACCATTCTCCACGGACAAGTTTGAGAAGCTCGTCATAGGCAGGCTTGCTTGAGCCGTCCCTGCGGATCAAGCCGGCCGGAGCGTTCAGCCAGCCTCCATCGCTCATGTCCCACCAGGTAATCCCCTCCACCAATGGGTGCGCAAACAGTGTTTTGTAATGCTGGATCGTTTGTTCTGCCTGGCGCTCTTCACCCTCCGCTGTCGTCGGCCAATCCTGTACCTGATAGTCGTTCAGATCCACGATCTCAGGCGGCATAAGGTGCCCGGATACCAGCGTTGTTTCTGTGAAATGGATCGGCAGGTTGAACCGGGTAAATTGATCGAGGACGTTTAGGGTTTTCTCAACACCCCAGTATCCCTGGTGCATATGGGATTGGATGCCGATCACGTCGATCTGGATTCCGGCCTCGAGGCAGCCTTCCACCAGAATGTCATAGGCGGGTGAGACGTCGAAGTCGTTAATCAGCAGGACCGCCGATGGGTTCGTTTCGCGGGCGGTCTCGAACATGGTCCTGACCGTCTCGATGCGCCCCAGCTCACGACACAGCCGCGTGATTCCGTTATCGTATTTGTCGAAGACCGGCATGATGACCGCCTCGTTGATCACATCCCACATATCGATCAGCCCGGCAAAATCAGACACATCCCGCCGGATGCGCGCTGTCTGAGCCTGCAGAATTTCAGCATTGGACATTGGAAGCAGCCAGTCTGCCGTGAGTGTGTGCCAGCACAGCGGATGTCCCTTGGTCTGAAGTCCGTGCTCGATGCACCAGCGAGCGGCGTTCTTTATCTGCCCGGTTCTTGGTTTCCCGGGTTCGGGCTCGAATTGAGCCCAGTAAAAGGGGAGGGTTGCGGCGTTGAAGAGTGTGGTGAGCTTGTCTGCTCGTTTTTCCGCCTGTTCTTTTGCTTCCCCCTGATATGAACCATTTGTAAGCGGCACAAGGTCGAAGGCTGCGGTGCCAAACAAAAATTGATGCCGGGTCTGCGCCACGGTGACCTCCTGGCCGGCAAAGGGAGTGCCGTCTGGCTGCAGGATCTGGATCGTGACATCGCTCATCCGATTCGTTCTGATCTGGTTGTTCATGCTGGCTCCTTTTGTATGGTTTCGATTTCGTAGGTTCGAACAAAATGCTGCCTCTTAAAAAAAGTTGACTTTTCGCTGGGGATATGCAATAATAGCGGTAACGTTACCGGCAACGTTACCGCTATTCTATCACTTTTCAAAGGACTTGGCATGCGGAAGAACAGACGATCGGTGACAATTCAGGATGTTGCGAA
>DATAKV010000667.1:0-1929 GCA_036261375.1 Anaerolineales bacterium | reverse complement strand
GGATCCTACTTTTTTTCAGGCCGGCAGTTTCGGCATAAACCACATAGTCCTCGGAGATGATGTTGGAGGTAAGTGATTTCATACCGATAAACCAGCCGCCAAACCCGACCAGCACCAGGGTAGCTGCCGGGAGTATGGAATGCCGCAGGTAGATCAAGGCAAAGGCAAATGTCCAGCTGGGACGAGTCCCGATCGGATAAGCGCCACTGAAGGGCAGGATTGGAATGAAGAAAGCAAACACCACCAGCAGAACGATGGCCACAATGTAGTATGGAATGGGGCGGACTGCCTGTCCCACTACCTCGATCACGTTCAAGGCTTTATTCTTGGGATAGTAGCTGGACAGGGCGCCGAACAGGTTGCCAAAAATCCACGAGATCAGCACCGCGGGGATCAACAGGCTGAGCGTATATGGCATGGCCTGCCCAATCATCCCAGACACCGGGTTGGGAAAATTAGCGAGTGAAGGACCGAGATCACCCCGGAGCAAGCGACCCCAAAACGCGAAATACTGCTGGACCGGACTGCCAGACAGGCCATACATGTCTGTCAGCGCGGCGCGCATGGAGGCGATGGATTGAGGGTCGATGCTCTCACCCCGCGCCATCATCATGGATATCTGCGCCTCTACCGGGTCCGCGGGAGAGAGCCGGGGAATGATAAAAGTGACCGTGATCCCGACAAATATGATCGTTAGGAACTGGAGGAAACGCGGAATTAAATAACGGAGTATGAACCTTCGCATCTGGACTATCTCCAACATGAGCCCCCCCACAGTGGCTACCGTTTCGGACAACCGCTGTGGAGGGGGAGAATGTTGCTACTGCCTTTTTCATCGATTATCGCGTTCAACTCATTGGCACCAGCCCAACGAGCAACGCAACTTTTGCAGCGGCGAGGTTATGCGTTCTTCGGCTTAATCTTGACGAACATATACTTGGTGTTACCCCAGTTCGGCACTGGATCCGTATAGGGGTCATCCACCGATGGATAGCCGGTGAAGTAGGTGGTGTCCATAGTTGTGAAGACATTGTACGCCATAAGCGGGGTAATCGGCATCTCCTGTGCGGCGAGTTTGCAGTACTCCAGTCCCAGCTCGACGCCTTTGGGATCGTCGAAGGAGATCTCCTGGATGCTTTCGATGATCCTGTCGAGTTCTGGGTTCTTCCAGCGCATGCTGTTGGTGCCAGTATCAGGTTGGCCGCTCGGTACGTAGAACTTCGAGTGCCAGGACTGGAGGAAGAAGAACAGGTCGGGATCCCCACCCCAGGTCTCGATCGTCCAGGCCAGGTTGGCGGAGTATTCGCCGCTGTCCATGATGGGCCAGGGATTGGCCTGCGCGTCGAGGCTAGTGTCGATGCCAAAAGCCTTCCAGTTCTCGACGATCGCGGCGGCAGCCCGGTTCATGGTCGGGTTGGATTCACTCATGCTCATCAACGGCAACTTGAAAGGCGAGCCGTCAGGCAAGGCCCATGTGTCCCCATCCTTTTGCATGCCGGCGTCGAGCATCAACTGCTCGGCAGCCTCGAGATCGTATTTCCACCAACCGGCTCCAATATACTTCTTGATGGTGTCGGGATCAGTGGGCACCAGGTCGCCCAGGCTCTGGCGGGCTAGATCGGCAATCCGTTGGGCGGCGGTTGGATCGTAGGGCTTGTAGTCCTGCCCGCCCACCTTGAGGGTAAAGTCATTCAACCAGGATTCCAGCGGCGCGTGATAGAACTGGGGGTACATACCGGTTGGCGGAACGTGGATGGCGGAGATGGTTGCCGCTCCTTTGTAGGAGGCCAGGGCTACCTGGGCGATGTCGATCGCCAGCGTCAGCGCCCAGCGGACTTCCTTTTTGTCCAGCCCGGGTTTTTCGTTGTTGTAGATGACCGCCGGCAGGGTGGGATCCGGATGAGCCCAGGGGAACGAAGGGAACCAGCC
>DATAKV010000664.1:0-3157 GCA_036261375.1 Anaerolineales bacterium | reverse complement strand
CAAGCGCCGTCCCTCGCCGCCCATGAAGTAGGCCATGTCGATAGCTTCCTGAACGTCACCGCGCGCTTCGGCAATGACCTTGCCCATATCGCGGGTGAGCAGCTGGGCGAGTTCTTCCTTCTTCTGTTTGAGGATGTCGCCGACCTTGTAGAGCAATTCCCCCCGCAGCGGGGCTGGGACCAGCCTCCAGGTTTTGAATGCTTCTGCAGCGGCCTGCACGGCGGCGTCCACGTCTGAGATTTCAGCCTGGGCGACCTCTGCCAGGAGCTCTTCATTTGCGGGGTTGATCGTCTGGAAGGTGTTATTTCCTTTGACCCACTTGCCGTTGATGTAGTTCTGGAATTCCATCGCTAAAACGCTCCATTGTGCTACTTTTAAGCGGGTGTTGAAGTGCGAATCATCACAAACTGGCTGGATTATAGCATCCGGTTTAGCAAAGTCAATGAATTTTGTAAATATATTTATACATAATTAAGGAATGTGAGTATAATCACCGTAATTCGTATTACAAAACGCCGTAAAACCAGCATGGAGTTTTAGTGTTCACTGCCCGACAGAAGGTACTGACTTACTTGACTAAAACCCGGACCGCATCCGCCCGCGAGATCGCGCGCGGCTTGAAGATTTCCCCGGAGGCGGTACGGCACCATCTGCGGGTGCTGGTCGCGGATGGACGGCTGGAGATGTCCTTCGTACGCGGACGGGAGGGGCGCGGCCGGCCTGAGAAGGTCTACTCCCTGCCGCGGACGGCGCTGGGGAATAACCTCGCCGCGCTGAGCGACGCGGTTTTGACAGAAGCCGGCGCGGAAGTCCAGATGGAAGCGCTGGCAAAGCATCTGGCGGGAGAGTCCGGTTTTGCGGATCAGCCGATCTCCAGGCGCTTAAATCTGACCGTCGAAAAACTTAACAAGATGAACTATCACGCCCGTTGGGAAGCCGGCCCGCAGGGGCCTCGCCTGATCTTCGGCCATTGCCCGTATGCCGCCATACTGGAGAAGCATCCCGAGTTATGCAGGATGGATGCAGCTTTGATTGAGGAATTGATGGGGGATGAAGCCGTGCAGATGTTTAGGATCGGCAGGGACGGAAGCTCCACCTGCGTATTTGCATTGGGGCAGTAGCCCCGCTCTGAACCGTTAACTATCAAACCCCAGCCCCAGCCAGTTCATGGTTTTCAGCCATAGATTCTCGCGGCCCTGGTTGCGGTCAGCGCGGTCCATGGACCAGCGGGTGATATTGATGCCAATGGAGCGTAACGGCTCCGGCGGAAATGGAAGCGGTTTGCTGCGAACCATCTCAAGCGCTGTACGTTCGGTCTGCTTGTTATCCAGCAGGTCTAACATGACTCGCGCCCCAAAGCGGGAGGCGCCAACGCCCAGGCCGGTATAGCCCATCGCATATACCGTCTTGCCGTGATGCGCCGTCCCCCAGAACGGGCTGAACCGCGAGCAGGTATCGATCGCGCCGCCCCAGGCATGCGAAAAGCGGATCCCTTCGAGTTGGGGAAATACCTGAAAAAAATGAGTGGACAGGAGGGCGAACATCCCAGGGGAATTCTCAAGATGAGACCCAAATCCGTTGTTCCGGTAGTAGACCGCGTCGTACCCGCCCCACAGGATCCGGCCATCGGCCGTGGTGCGTGAGTAATGGAAGAGGCGCCGCGCGTCGCTGATGCCCTCGCGTCCATGCCAGCCAATGGAAGCGCGTTGGGCGGGCGTAAGTGGCTCCGTCGTTAGCACGTAATCGTAGACAGGGACCACATAGTGCCTGATCTGTTTGAGAAGGGGCGGAAATGCACTCGTCGCCAGCGCTACACGCGGAGAGCGGACTCGTCCATGAGCTGTATGTGCCACCACACATTCGTCCTCCTCAAGTTTGATCACAGGCGAATGCTCGAAGATCTGTACACCCAGATCGAGACATGCCCTGCGCAGGCCCCAGGCCAGCCGCGCCGGGTTTACCAGCGCCGACGTGCGCGGCCGGTTCACGGCGCCGATAAAGAACGGCGACTTGACGATCTCCTGCATGCGCACCCGGTCATAGAGCTGGAATTCAATGCCAAATCGTTTCGCCAGCTCGATCTCTTCATCGAGCTCTTCCAGCTGGTGAGGCTCTGAGGCTGCAGCCACATCGCCGACGCGCAGGAAGTCGCAGTCGATGCCCAGGCGCCGGATCGTGGCTTCGATCGCATCCAGGTTGGCCATGCCAAGAGACAGCAGCTGAGGATACTCATCCGGCCAGCGCGCCAGCCCGTTCTGCATCCCGTGCGTGATCGATTCGTCGACAAAGCCGCCGTTGCGGCCGCTTGCACCGCTGGCGATCTCGCCTCCCTCCACAAGCACAACCTCCCGCGCCGGATTCTCCTCTTTCGCCAGAAGAGCGGTCCACAGGCCGGTGAAGCCTCCGCCGATGACCAGCAGTTCACTGTTAATATCCTTCGCAAGCGCGGGCTGTGGCAGGGGCCGGCGAGGGTCGTCCAGCCAGAAAGGTGTATGGCTGGCATCCTTGATCGACTGATAGGAGGTTTGGCTGGGTCGGGTCGCGTAGGTCATAGCGGTATTGTACCTGCTGTGTAAGGTTTGCCCTGCCGGAAGCGACTAAATTCTACCCACCCCATCCACTCCAACCAAACACGAACGCCCGGGAAGTCCCGTTTCCATTTTCCATGAATAAAGGAGACCGACATGAACCTGTTCCAGCGTTACCTTGCCGATGAATTTGCCGAGGATTATACAGAGGGCAGGATCTCGAGGCGGGATGCCTTGAAGCTGATCGCCTCGGTGACCGGCAGCTTGCTTACGGCCAATTCCATCCTGGCTGCCTGCGCGCCGCAGACCGAGGAAGCCGGGCCGGCTGTGATCACTGCAACAGATGCACTGCCAACAGACGGCTCCTCTACAGACCTGCCGCCCGACCCGCCGACAGCCGAATCCGCTGCTCCGCTCTCCCCCGCTCCTGCCGCCTACGGGACGGTGATGCCCGATGACCCGGCAATCAGCGCGGGCGACGTGCAGTTTCCTGCTGCGGATACAACGATCAGTGGTTACCTCGCCCGTCCAGCCAGTGGAGATGCGGCCCCGGTGATCCTGGTCTGCCACGAAAACCGCGGTCTCACCCCTCACATCCAGGACGTAACCCGCCGGTTCGCGAAAGCAGG
>DATAKV010000659.1:0-3051 GCA_036261375.1 Anaerolineales bacterium | reverse complement strand
CGCTGTACTTGACCATTGGCACGGGTATCGGCGGCGGCTACCTCAAGGACGGAAAACCATTGGTCGGACTGGTCAATCTGGAAATGGGACACATCCGTATCCCGCACAGCCGCGAACTTGACCCGTTCGATGGGATTTGTCCCTTCCATAGCGACTGCTTCGAAGGCCTGGCAAGCGGACCTGCCATCGAGAAGCGGCTGGGGGTCAACGGGGCCCTCGTCCCGGAGAGCGACTCGTTCTGGAACATCGAAGCAGACTACATCGCTTCTGCCCTGATGAACTACATCCTGACACTCTCCCCGAAACGGATCATCCTGGGTGGGGGAGTGATGCAGCGAGAGTTCCTCCTCCCCAGGGTCCGCACCCGGGTCTGTGAGCTGCTGAACGGATATGTGTCCAGCAGGGTGATCCTTGAGAACATCGACCAGTACATTGTCCGGCCAGGCCTGGGAAACCAGTCGGGCAGCATGGGCGCGATAGCCCTGGCCATGCACATCGAAGAATCACACGATAATCCCCGCTCATGAGCGGGGATTATATTCCTATATTTTTCCTGCCACGTAATCGAGCACATCGATCTTGGTCAGGATTCCGACAGGTCTGCTGTTCTCTACCACAATTAGCGCATAGCCAGCAGTCAGGGAAGGCAAGGTATCCTCCAGCGGCGTATCCTGCGGGAAGACCGCGCCTGCATTCTGGACCATATTGTCGATGGTCTCTTCGTGGCTGTGGTCGTGTTTTTCGAGCATATGGTTGAGCAGGTCCACCTCCTCGAGCAGGCCGACCAGCTCGCCGTCCCTGCCAACAACCGGCATCTGCGAGATGCCATGCTGGTGCATGACATTCACCACCTTTCGGATCGAATCGCCCATCGTTGCCACGTGCAAAGTCTTGTTGGGCTTGGCATGCAGCAGGTCGCCCAGGCTGGTCTCGCCGAACTCGGTGGAGAGGAAACCGAACTCGCGCATCCACTTGTCATCATAAAACTTGGATAGATAGCGGGAACCCGAATCGGGGAAGATGACCACAGCCAGCCGGTCGCCGGATAGTTTGCGGCAATATTTGATCGCCCCGGCCAGTGCCGACCCGGAGGAGCCTCCGGCGAAGATGCCCTCCTGCCGCACAAGCTGCCGCGCCCATAAAAAGGACTCGCGGTCGCCGGCCCGCTCGATCCAATCGACCACAGATAGATCCGTAGCGGATGGCAGGAAGTCTTCACCGATCCCTTCGACTTTATATGTCTTCGGATAGGCGCCTTCGGGAATTTTGCCGCCGCTCTGCCAGATCTCGGTCAGGATCGAGCCTTCGATATCTACGCCCACGATCTTGACGGCCGGATTCTTGGATTTAAGATATCGGCCGATGCCTGATATCGTCCCGCCTGTCCCCATACCGATGATCACATCAGTCACGCGGCCGTCTGTCTGATCCCACAGCTCGGGACCGGTCGTCATTTCATGGGTGAGGGGATTGTCAGGGTTGTGGTACTGGTTTGCCAGGATGGCGTTGGGAGTTTCGCGGGCGAATTTCTTGGCCACTTCATAGTAGGAGCGGGGATCCTCCGGCGCGACCGCCGTAGGTGTAATGATCACCTTGGCCCCATACGCCCGCAGTAATAAAATCTTTTCGTTGCTCATCTTGTCGGGCATGACAAAGATTGTCTTGTAGCCTTTGAGCGCGGCGGCGATGGCCAGACCTACGCCGGTGTTGCCGCTGGTGGCCTCGACGATGGTTCCTCCTGGCTTGAGCTCGCCGCGCTTTTCGGCCTGCTCGACGATGTTGGCGCCCACCCGGTCCTTGACCGAGCCGCCCGGGTTCATGAATTCCAATTTTGCATACAATGGAACCGGCAGATCCCGCCCAACCCGGCTGAGACGTACCAGGGGAGTGTTCCCAACCGCCCCCAGGATGTTGTCGTACACGCGCTTTTCAGACGATACGTTCAAATATCCCATTCTCTCTCCTTTGGTTGTTGGTTCTATTTTACCAAAGCAAAACTCCCGCTGATTTGAGCGGGAGTTCAATCTGTTTTGTGACAGGCTTTGATTCTAGTTACCAAACCACTTCGCCCAGCGATCCGTCTCGAACCGGACCTTCTCGTCGTAGTATTCCTTGGATGATTCGGTTAGCTCTACTGCGGGTGCAGGTTCGGCAAGGAAACTGCCCTTGATCATCATCGCCTCGCCGTTGCCGACTTCGAAATAACAGCCGCCTTCTCCGGAGAATTGAGCCGTGGGTTCTTTGCCCTCGAAGATATCTGCCAGCCGTTCGGCGACCGTTTCGCCCATCATCTCGGCGAACAGGCCCGCCTTGGGCAGGGTCTTCTTGTTAGCCAGTACAACCTGGGTTGAATCGCCAATCGCATACACCCCTTCGAAGGATGTTTCGCACGTGCGCGCCTGGATCTCGATCCAGCCCGATTCGCCTGACAATCCGCTTTCGCGTACCACGGATGGGGCACGGTGCGGCGGGATGCCCAGCAGCAGATCGAAACCGATCCGCCGTTTCTCGAAGAGGACCTCACCCGGTTCCACGCGCAGTGCCTTGTGATTTCCATACGTATGAATTCCATGTTCAAGCAGCCTGCCGTCCACAGCATCACAGCTTGCCTGGCTCAAAATGGGAAGCGTCACAGGCTGGGGCGTGAACACTTCAATGGCTGCCTGAACACCGCTTTTCTTGAATTTTTCCTGGATCAGCAAGGCCATTTCAAGCGGCGCGGGCGGGCACTTGTAAGGCGCTCCGAAAATGCCGATCACCAGACGCCCACCCCTGAATTCATTCAGCGCTTGTTCTGCCCGCGGGATATCGTTCGGGTCATAGACGTTGTATGCATATTCAGCGAACCCTGGCACAGCAGATGGATTGAGCTCTGCTCCCAAAGCGACGACCAGCGCGTCCGCCTGGATTTTTTCCCCGTCGACGGTGGCAGCCCTCTCCTGCGGATGGATCGCTTCGATCGTCGCAAGCCTCACCTCGACCCCGATCCTGCTGAGGCTGTCGATCGGTTTCTGCCCGGCCTCCAGCGGACTCTCTCCCACCAGCGCCCAG
>DATAKV010000654.1:0-3314 GCA_036261375.1 Anaerolineales bacterium | reverse complement strand
TCTGGAAGCGCTGCATTAGCATCTTGCCGTACATTCCCGCCCCGATGATCCCCAGATTGTATGTCGTCATGTCATCTCCATGAACAGACCTCCGAGCCGAACACTCGAAGGTCTGTTTCCTTGTTTACGTGTCTACTTGTGTACCTATTTTCCCAATTTCTTCTTGAACGCTTCGGTCAGCGCCGGGACGATCTGGAACAGGTCACCGACGATGCCGTAGCGCGCCTGCTTGAAGATGGGCGCGTCAGCATCCTTGTTGATTGCCACCACAAGCTTGGCATTCCGCATCCCCACCAGATGCTGGATCGCGCCGGAGATACCACAGGCGATATACAGATCGGGCGTGACGACCTTACCGGTCTGCCCGACCTGGTGCGAGTAGGGAATATAGCCCGCATCGACGGCCGCCCGGCTGGCCCCGACCGCGCCGCCCAGCACATTGGCCAGCTCAGTAATGAGGGCGAAACCCTGCTGGGCGCGCCACAGCTCGGCCTGTTTCTCGTCCAGGCCGGCGGGCGGCTGCAGGGAGGGGTTGTTCGAAACGCCGCGCCCGCCAGAGACGATGATGCCCGCATCGCCCAGGTTGACCGCGCTCTCGGAAGCGGAGTAGCCTTCCACATGGGTTAATGCATCAGCCTTGATGTCCACTTTCGTAGCGGTTCCGGATTTGCCCGCGTCCGCTTCGGGCTTTGGGAAGGCGCGGGCGCGGATGGTCGCCAGCACCGGCGTGCCGGCGCACAGCGTTTTCTCCAGGACCTTGCCTTCATAGATTGGGCGGGTGGCCATCAGCTGGTCCCCATTCGCTTCCAGCCCGGTGATATCGGTCAGCACGCCGGTGTTCAGGTCCACGGCGATCATGGCGGCCAGCTCACGGGTACGGGCCGTGGTCGGGAACAGGATCAGGTCCGGGCTTTGCGCAGAAGCAAGCGTCGAGAGCGTGGATGCATAGGCCTCAGCCCGGTAATCCGCCAGCTCCCCATCATCCGCAACCAGGACCTCGTCGGCGCCATACTCGAACGCAGCCTTCGCTACCACATCCACGCCCGAGCCGAAGACAACTGCGCTCGCCGATCCCAGCGATTTCGCCAAGCCTAGTGCTTCCCACGACGCGGGCTGGACTTCCCCTTTGAAATGGTCGATGTACACCAGCGTTTTCATAGCACCTTCTCCGCCAGGATTTTGTCGACGAGCTTTTCTGCGATCTCGGCGGGACTTTCACCGCTGATGATCTCGATCGATGTTTGCTGCACGGGCGGGTTCATCAGCTCGACCCGCTTGACCATGGCCTCGGGCGCGCTCACCCCAAGATCCCCCAGCGACCAGACCGGGATAGTCGCCTTCGACGCCTTGCGGATGCCCATGAACGATGGGTAACGCGGCTCACCGATGCTCTGGACCACACTGACAACCGCCGGCAGTTTGGCACTGACAGTCTGCCGTCCCTCTTCGATCACGCGCTCCACGGTCACGCTTCCGTCGCTGGCCTTGATCTGCCCGGCCAATCCGAGCATGGGCCAGCCAAGGATGCGCGCCGTCTGGGCGGGTGTGATGCCAGCGCCGTTGTCGAGTGTCTGCCGCCCGAATACGACCATGTCGGCGCCGATCTTCTGGATCGCTGCCGCCAGGACTCGCGCCGCACCGGCCGTATCCAACTCATTGAGTGCCGGGTCTGAGACCAGGACCGCCTCGTCCGCGCCCATGGCCAGGGCATGCTTGAGCGCCTCCCGGGCGGACTCGGGTCCCACGCACAGTGCGGTGACCGTTCCACTGGTAGCTTCCTTCTGCTGCAACGCGCCCTCCACCGCATACTCGTCGAACGGGTTGATGACCAGCGGGGCGTCCCCCCAGCTGACCCGCCCACCCTCGGCTCTCACCTTGGCTTCCGAGTCAGGCACTTGCTTGATACAGGCAATGATTTTCAAAGCGACTCCTCCTTTGTAGGATTTATGATTTCAGATCAATCCGGTCATTGCGAGGAGCGACCACAGGGAGCGACGAAGCAATCTCATGTTTATGTAAGAATTCCTTCGACATGTCTCGCAATAACGTATTATTTCAAATAGGCCATCACCACCAGCACATCCGCGGCAATGACGGCCACCAGGCCCAGCAGGCTGAAGACTTTCTGCCAGAGCACCCAGCGTTCTTTGTTCTCCATCCGCCTGAGGAAAAATTCGCGGAATGGGTAGATGGATGGCTCGCGGGTAAGGCTATTATAAATGTCCTGATAGTATTGGCCGGTCTTAAACCAGAGCTTATATGTATTCCGCAGAAATAACAGGCTGAAGAGCAGGAAGAAAATGACAAAAGTGAGAGAAGGTTGATTGCCGGTCATATTTACGCCGCTGAGACACTGCGTGCCATCTCTGACACCCGTAGTTTACTATACTGCTGAATGATCACACGCAGGATGGAGAACTGCACGAACAGATGGGAGAGGAAGCCGGTTGTCAGGTAGTAATAGTCGATCTGCACGACCAGCAGGCCGGCGATCACCCACAGGACCAGTCCCATTTCAAGATTTTGCCAGGCCATCCAAATCAGAAGAGGTGGGAGAAGGAAAACAAAGTGGTGGTACCACATTACATTCGGGGATGCAGCCACCGCCAGCCCGAGGACGATAAACAACGGAACGGAGTCCCCGGTCCTATAAGCCAGAATTCCACTCGCCAGGACGAGCAGCCCCAGGTAAAGCAGGAAAACCCGCTGAACGATCGATGGGGAAATTGACGGCTGGAAGACCATCCATACCTTGGAGACAAAGGATTGCGAATTCTGCGAGATCGGTAGAACATCGAGTAAATCCCGAAACACATCCAGATAGGTGATATGTAAAGGCCATCCATAGCGCAGAAGACTGGCTGCAACCACCAGTCCCAGGGCGAGCAGGGTATAGAGCAGGGTCTGCCTATCCCTGCGGACGATGCTGTAGAACAGGAAGGCGACCGGCGTTATCTTGGTGATCACCGCCAGGGCCAGGCCCATCGCCGCCAGCCAGGGAAGCATGGCTGTAAAAAAGAGGACGATCCCCAGGCCGGTGATCAGGTTGATCTGTCCCAGGTGGAGGGTGGCCAGAAACGGTGCGAAAAAAAGTACCAGCGGGTACCAGAACCAGACCTCCCGGGCAGAATATCCAAAATGGGTATGGATGCTGTGCAGAATAAACAGGATCACGGCGATATTCGTCCCTAGAAAAAGGAGCGACCGGACGTCTGGAGACTCTGAAACATTGAAGGCCTCGATCACGAACAGGGCGGGCGGCGGGTAGAGAAAAGCCGGACCAATATCCCGGATATCATAAGGGTCCGCGCCTA
>DATAKV010000240.1:0-1751 GCA_036261375.1 Anaerolineales bacterium | reverse complement strand
GCGCTGGGCGCTCAACTATGCGATCGACCGCGACGAGATCGTGGCCATCGCCTATGAGGGCTCGACCTTCAAGTCGGAGCACTTCTTCCCCGCCTACCCGCCCCTCAACCGCTACGTGGACCTGGCGAAGGATGCTGGGGTGTATGATGTGGACGAGCTCTGGAAGCACGATCCTGACCGGGCCAAGGAAATCATCGAGTCCAAGGGTTATACGATGGGCAGCGATGGCTACTATGCCAAAGACGGCAAACAGCTTACGCTCGACATCGCCACGCATGAGGCATTCATTGAGAAGCAGCGTATTGCACAGGTGCTCGTAGAGCAGTTCCAGTCCATCGGCATCAATGCCACCACCCGCAATGAGGCCGGTGCAACGTGGAGCGAGAACTTCCACTTTGGACGCTTCGAAGCCCACATGGGTTGGCAGACCTGCGCCTCGGTGAACGAGCCGTGGGCGTCCATGGACACCATGAACGTCCGCCATCTGGTGCCAGTCGGCGAGCGAGCGGCTGACAACCGGAACTCCTGGCGCTGGTCGGGTGAAGCTGCCGAAGCCTATGGCGCGCTGGTCGATGAGATGGGCACGCTGCCGTTAGGCGATCCGCGGGTTGACGAGTTGTTCGTCGAGGCGATGGATATCTGGTTCGACGAGCTGCCCGTGATCCCGATCACGCAGGCCAAGAAGATCATCCCGTTCAACACCACGTACTGGACGGGTTGGCCGACGGCCGATAACAACTTCATCCACCCACCAACCTGGTGGCAGGGCAATACTGAAGAGATCATCCTCGGCCTGCAACCGGCACAGTGAAGCCTACATGAATTGGAGCCGCTGGCGGTGCGCGCTGCCAGCGGCTCAGCTGAAAAGAAAGGAGCGACCATCGGCGGAATCACGAAAGAATACCTGCTGAAACGGCTGGGAATGTTTCTCCTCACCGTTTGGTTGGGAGCAACCCTGATCTTTGTCATCCCGCGCATGGCGCCCGGAGATCCGGTGAGCGCGATGGTCAGCCGGATGTCGGCTCAAAGTGGGAATGTCGAGAATGCAGACGAGATCATCACGGCCTGGCGCCAAAAGTTTGGGCTGGACGCGCCATGGCACGTCCAGTATTTTAGGTATCTTCGCAACATCGCTACATTCGATCTCGGTTACTCACTGGCCTTCTTCCCTACCAACGTCGAAGACATGGCGGCCCGCACCCTACCCTGGACTCTCGGCCTGTACCTGCTAGCGACGCTCATATCATTCATTCTGGGGAATACCGTGGGCGCGCTGCTGGCATGGCGGCGCACGCCGAACCTGGCCAAGGCGCTCCTGCCAGTGACTCTGACGTTTACATCGATTCCACCCTTCATGCTCGGCATCCTGCTGATCTACGTGTTTGCTTTTGGATTGAAATGGCTCCCGTTCGCGGGCGCGTACGAGCGCGGGCTCGCGCCCGGCCTGAGTTGGGATTTCATCGCCAGTGTGATTAAACACGGCACGCTACCGGCGCTTGCCATCGTTGTCACCACGATGGGCTTCTGGGCGCTGGGCATGCGCGGGATGATGGTGACTACGAGCGGTGAGGACTACATGATCCTGGCCGAAGCCAAGGGCCTGCGCCCGAGCCGCATCTTCTGGTTGTATGGCGTGCGCAACGCAGTGCTACCGCAGGTCACGGCCCTGGCCCTGACCATGAGCGGCATCGCTGGCGCCGCGGTCATCGTAGAATATATCTTTACCTATCCCGGTATGGGTTACCTGCTGT
>DATAKV010000642.1:0-1510 GCA_036261375.1 Anaerolineales bacterium | reverse complement strand
GTTCTGCAGGACCTGGATCTCGACGATCCCGGCATGCATGGAGTTGGCTGCCATGTCGTCGGGCGAAGCCGCCTCGTGAACATAAGTCACCGAAGCGCCTTCATCCACAAGGACCAGGATGTGGGAGAGGTGTGCCAGGTTTGCACCGGGCCCCCACAGCACGGAGTGCAGCGGCTCTTCGACGACAACGCCCTTCGGCACATATAGTACAACACCGTTCTGGGCAAAAGCTCCGGCCAATGCAGAGAATTTGCCTTCTTCCACATTGACGGTCTTGCCGATCATCCGGGCAAGCAGATCCGGATACTTCTGTTCTGCCGTGAGGAGATCGGTGAAAATAACACCTTTCTGGACCAGCTTTTCATCCAGATCGATCTTTGCC
The DNA here is from genome assembly GCA_036261375.1 of Anaerolineales bacterium. Classification (GTDB taxonomy): domain Bacteria; phylum Chloroflexota; class Anaerolineae; order Anaerolineales; family Villigracilaceae; genus Defluviilinea. The sequence goes on along the minus strand of DATAKV010000642.1, from coordinate 1,128 downwards.
CCACCGGGAGTCAGGACGATCTGTCCACCATGCTGGTCGGCGACCAGGGGCTTCAGCAAGTCTTCGCGCACCGCGGGAAGATCAACTGTATTTTCCACTGCCAGCCGGAATTTGTCCGTGGGCAGGTTGTGGATATCGGTACGGCGCCAGGCTTCCTGGGTCGTATCGGGGATGGAATGCCGCCGGAACGCGTTCCAGGCCAGGGATCGGTATGATGCAATGGGATCGGCCGCGGCCCGGATGGCGGATTCAGAAAATGTAAAATCCTTGGCGGCAGTATCAGGACGGCGAGTCCTGGAAACGACAACTCTGGGTTTTTCCTGCATATTAGCCGATGCTTCCTTCCATTTGCAGTGCGATCAGGCGGTTCATTTCGACGGCATATTCCATCGGCAGCTCCTTGACGAGCGGCTCGATGAAACCGGAGACAACCATGGTCGTGGCTTCCTCTTCGCTCAGGCCGCGGGACATCAGGTAGAAGAGCTGCTCTTCACCCACTTTGCTGACCGAAGCTTCATGGCCAATCGTGACATCATCCTCGTCGATCTCGATATACGGGTACGTATCCGAGCGGGACTTCGGATCGAGCAGCAGCGCGTCACAGACCACATTGGACTTGACGCCTTTCGCGCCTTTATAGACCTTGACCATGCCGCGATACGATGCACGACCGCCGCCCTTGCTGATGGATTTGGATGTAATCTTGCTCGTGGTATTCGGCGCGAAGTGAATCATCTTCGAGCCCGCATCCTGGATCTGGCCCGGGCCGGCAAAGGCCATCGAAAGCATTTCGCCGCGTGCACCCGGTTCCATGAGATAGCAGGATGGATATTTCATCGTGACCTTCGAACCGATGTTGGCATCTACCCATTCGTGCGAGCCATTCTCAAATACTTTGGCACGCTGGGTCACGAGATTGTAGACGTTCGTGGACCAGTTCTGGATGGTCGAATAGCGCGAGCGTGCACCTTTCTTGACGATGATCTCGATTACGCCTGAATGGAATGAGTCGGTCGTGTACTGGGGTGCGGTACAGCCTTCGACATAATGGACCGAGGCGCCTTCCTCCACGATAATCAGCGTGCGCTCGAACTGGCCGACATTGGCGGTGTTCAAGCGGAAATACGC
>DATAKV010000640.1:0-2922 GCA_036261375.1 Anaerolineales bacterium | reverse complement strand
GTTCTGCCATTCCATACAGCTTGAGGACCGGCGCATTCTGCTCATCGCCCAGGACCTCGATATCCTTCCAGGCGACCTCGCCGATCCCGGAGCCGAGGGCCTTGACCGCCGCTTCCTTGGCGGCAAAACGCCCGGCCAGCGATTCGACGCGCTTACCGCACTGTTCCAGCTCGGCCGGGGTGTAGATGCGCTCGAGATAATGTTTGCCGTGCCGTGCGATCACTTCCTCGATACGGGCGATTTCGATCAGGTCCACACCGGTTGCGAGTTTCATCTAGGGTCCTGCGACGGAAATTGCCAGTTTACTGACATCGATAAATTTTCTCGCTGTATTTAATATTTCTTCACGCGTCACTTCTTTCACCAGATCGGGATAACGGCGGTAATAGTCTAATCCCAGATTGTGGCGCTCGATGTTCAACAGTGCGCTTGCCACCCCCCCATTCGACTCCAGCGAGAGCGGCAGGCGGCCAACGAAGTTCGCCTGGCTGTCTGCAAGTTCCTCTTCTGTGACCGCTTCCTGGACAAAGCGATCCAACTCTGCACAGATCAGATCGCGCGCTTTATTGACATTTTGTGGATTGACACCTGCACTCACTTCCCAGGACCCCGGTCCGGTGCCCGCACTCAGGCTGGAGTAGGCATAATATGCCAGGCCTGATTTCTCACGCACCACATCCCCGATGCGTCCCATCATCCCGAACTGCCCCAGAATGTTGTTCCCCAGTGAAGCAGACATATACTCCGGGTCTCGACGGCGCGGACCATTTGTGCCGACCACAAGGTCGGACTGGGATTTGCCAGGGATGCGATGGTGCTTGCTGACCGTCTTCTTCAGGAGCTTGGGGTCTGGCAGGACAGGCACTTCCTCCTGGCCGTTGACCTGCCAGCTGCCCAGCGCGCGTTTAACCTGTCTGATGGCTTCCTCCGGCTTGACCGCACCCACGACTGCCATTACCATCCCGCGCGGGCCATAGTGCTCGCGGTGAAAGCGAACCAGATCACTGCGCCTGATTTTCTGAATCGTTTCAGGGTAGCCATCCTCCGGACGGCTGTAGGGATGATCCTTGAACAGGATGCCATCGAATACCATCGAAGCCATATCTGACGTGTCCTGGGCACGGATGGCCAGGCCGGTGAGGAGCTGGGCGCGCAGCTTTTCCAGTTCCACTTTAGGGAATAACGGTGAGATGAGCGATTCCGATAACAGACTTAACAGGAGCGGAAGATCTTCGGCAAGCGAGCGTCCGTTGAACCCGGATGTGTGCACTCCGGCGCTGAATCCCAGGCTGGCGCCGATCGATTCGAGCTCGTTGTAAATCTTGTCGAAGGTGCGTTTCTTTGTGCCGCGCATCAAGGAATAGGTGGTGTATTCCGCCAACCCCAGTTTGTCATCCGGGTCGAATAGTGCTCCTGCGCTGAAGTAGCCGCTGACAACAACGGATGGGCTATTGAAATTCGAGCGGGTCAGGACGGTGATCCCATTCGGGAGAACTTCCCGATAGATATCGTCGGGGCCGGGCAGGGAGTGAAGAGTAGGCTTTGTCATTGTTTTCTCTCAACCGAGAGGGATATAGGTGCCCACCACGCGGCTCTGCGGCTTGAAATATTCATTCGCCACGCGCTGCACATCCCGGACGGTCACGGATGCAAGCTTTTCGAGATACGTTTCGAACCATTCATAGCTGGCGAACATCTCGGCGTAGCCCAGCCAGAATCCCTGGTTGGTGATGTTCTCGCTGCCGTAGGCAAACAGGGCCCGGGCCTGCTTGATGGCACGCTTGATTTCCTCCCTGGAGACCTTCTCTTCCCGAACCCGCTGGAGCTCCCTGTCCAGTGCGATCAGCGCCTGCTCGGGCTTGCGCCGGGGATGGACCGTCATGGTGATCGTATACAGGAAGGGATCGATCGTGGCCTGTGCGCCTCCATGGACACTGACCACAACTTCAGTGTCGACCAGAGCACGGTAGAGTCGCGAGGTTTTGTTCGAGATCCCGCCGCTGAACATATTCAGGTTGCTGGGTCCGGCGAGAAGGCTGTCGAGCACGCTTAATGCATAAAAATCGGGATGAGAGGCGGATGGGAAACGGTAGCTGACCTGGACGTAGCAAGTTTCGCCCGGTCCCTCTACGGAGAGACGTACCTCTCCGTTCTGAACGGGTTCCGGCCGTGAGAGGCGTGACGGGTCCGGGCCTGCTGAGATCGGCTCGAACAAGTCCCGGATGCGACGCAGCATGGCATCCGCGTCAAAGTCCCCCGCTACTGCCATAACCGCATTGTTCGGGACATAAAAGGCGCGGTAATGATTGTAGAGATCTTCGCGGGTCATCGTAAGCAGGTCTGCCATATCGCCGATCACTTCGTGATGATAGGGATGGACCCGAAAGGCGGTCTGCTGGATAGCCTCCCCCAGCAGAAAGAGCGGCTCGTTCTCGTTTCCCTCGCGCTCGGAGGTGATCACCGTGCGCTCGGAGGCGACTTCACTCTCCTCGAACCGGCTGTTGACCATCCGGTCTGCTTCGAGGCGGAGTGCCAGGTCTATTTTATCGGCGGGCATGCTTTCGTAATAAGCCGTCCAATCCAGATGGGTGAACGCGTTCCACGAGCCCCCTTCGCGCGAGATGGATTTATCCAGGATGTTGGCGGGAAACTGCGGGGTTCCCTTGAACTGCATGTGCTCCACCCAATGCGAGATCCCGGTCCGACCCTGTACTTCGTCGCGCGAACCGACCCGGTACCACAGCCAGGAAGAGATGATCGGTGCTGTATGAATTTCCTTGAGGAAGACCTTGAGGCCGTTGGAGAGGGTGGTCTGTGTGTGGCCGTTCTTCATGGAGTATCGACCCCTGTTCCTTCCGGGTTCACGAAAGGAGAGCAAATCTGTTCACCCATCACCAGCGCGTCGGGCTCGACCAGGCAGTA
>DATAKV010000636.1:0-6329 GCA_036261375.1 Anaerolineales bacterium | reverse complement strand
CGTGACTTCCAGCTCGGTCTCCTTGTCGCGCAGCTCCTCCACTTCCCAATCGGATGGGAAGGTGTGCTTGATGGTCTTGGTATCGCCGGGTTTCATGCCGACAAGCTCTTTTGCAAAACCATTGTAGGGCCATTCGGTGTCGCGCTCTTCGCTGCGAATGAAGGCAGCAAAACCGGTGCGGTTGAGCTCCGGGGTCTCCGATTTAACGTCCACGAGCACGTAATCGCCTTCCTGGGCTTCGCGCTCCACGTTTTCGGTGGTGGCGTACATCTGGCGCAGATCCTCGAGCGCCTTCTCCAAGTCCTCTTCACTGGGAGCGGACCACTCGTACGGCATACGCAGGGAGTGGAGGTCTCCGAGATCCACTTCGGGAGCGAGGGGAACGCGGAACGTGAAACGGGGCGGCTCGAGCGAATCGATCGATTCGAGTGAGCCGGCAGCGCCGGGATTGACATCCGCCTCTTTGAGGATGTTGGAATACTCGGCGTCGATCAGGAAGTCCACCGCCTGCTCGATGATGGCCTGTTCGCCATAATTACGGACGACCATCTCATACGGTGCCTTGCCCGGCCGGAAACCGGCGATCTTGCCGCGCTCCGAGATCTTGCGGGCGGCACGGCGTTTGTAGGTGTCCATCAATTGGGGGTCGATCTCAACCACAAGCTTTGCTTCGTGGTTTTCTTCAATGGTTTTATCGATTTTCAATTTTTCCTCTTGATTTTCGTCAATCAGAGCGGCTTTAGCCGTGCTCGTCCTGACGGAGTAATGGGGACGGAGGGAATCGAACCCTCACGCCTCTCGGCACATGATCCTAAGTCATGCTCGTCTGCCAGTTCCGACACGTCCCCGGCTGACAATGGCTGCCAGAAAACTTCAATTGAGCGGCGAAATTATACCGTATGGTGGATAAGTTTAGCAGATTTTCCCGGTTTTCATTGGTATAATCCCGCACTTGACCTCATCTGTTGGAGAATTGACTTGAGCCGTGTGATTAACCCCGAATCTGCAGGAAAAGACCGTACTCGTTTGACAAAAGCCATCGTGCTGGCCGTTCGTGAGCTGGCAAAACAAAAGGAAGTAACGGAAGAAGCAAAGGACCTGGCTGCCTTCATTTCCCTGGCCCTGAAGACCATATCTGAAGGGATCGATGTTTCTGTCGCCGCCTGGGAGAAACGTGACTACTGGATCAAAGCCGACCGCTTCCGCATGGACTGGGCCTGGACCGGCCAGTATGCCGATAAGATCAAGGTGGCGATCTTCACCGACGACTGGGGGACGATCGCAATGACCATCCCGCAGATCGCCCATAAATTCAGCAAGATCGCCGTTTCCGAGAATCACAGGCTGGGCAAGCCGTGGGTGGGGGCATTCAAGCAGCTTACGAACGGACTTTCCTAGCCATCCGTGATCCGTCTTCAGCCAGACAAAAAATCTCCGAGTACAACCCGGAGATTTTTTATTTACTTCTCAGCGTTTTCCAGCAGAGTTGTAAGATGAAGCTCGGTATTGTTCAGCAGCTCGACCATCATCTCGCGGATGTGACGGTTGAGGTAATGGTTTTCCAGCGTGGAGAGCGGCAGGAAGCGTGCCCCGGCCACCACGTGGATGCAGTTGGACGAGCCGCACAGGCAGATGAAAGGCGCATCCATTTCCCATTCTGTGGAGGGATAGAAGAAGGACAGCTCCTCGCCCTTCTCGATATCGCGGCGGGCAACCATGGCCAAGTGCTCTGTGTCGAGGAGCACATTGGGGTCGCAGGAGTGATTGAGCGCGGAGAGCTTCCCGACCTCAGTGTGTTTGTCCCGGCCGATCTGGACCGTATAGCGGTTGGCCTTATCGAACAATTTCTCGGTCGGGATTTCGCAAATGATTTCTCCTTTGGAGTAGGCTTGTTTGGTCACCAAACTTCTAAATTTGTTTTCTGTTTTAATCGCAAGCGTTTCCATCGAAACCATGATCAGTTTCCTTTCTAGGAATTTTATTCAACACCATCGATCTGCACGAACCCTGACATATGTTCTCGTGTGCAAACCATTCGAATACTATACAACAAGATTGAATCAAAATCAATCATAGATCCGATGATCTTCGAAATTTTAAGATAAGAAACTTCTAAATAAGTATGATCGTTTTATTGCGATGACAACCGTATACGCAGTTTGTTAACACGTTGGGCTATAAAATCCCTGAAGCGGGCGAACAGCAACTGTTGTCTTAATCGCTTCCAGAGATCAAACGCGATTCCTGCATCAACTTTCTGCAGGGTGTGGTTGCTGAATTGAGATAGAAGATAAATGTTTGTCAACTGTTTCGCTTCTGCATGGTAGTGCCGGGATTTTCGAGAGGCATTGATTTCATCCAACCGGCTGATAAGCTTATATGTAAATTCGGAGGCGGTTTCTGCCCGCGTGCGCACACCTGCCAGCGGGCGGCCCATGCGGTAGTAGCGACGATACAAGAATGAAATGGCATCCGCCGGGGCAAGCCGCAGAATCCAAAACCGCTCCAGGACCAGGAAGTAAAGCAACATCCCCAGAAGCACAATACCCAGGGGCGATAACCAGTACAGGAGCCGTGTGCTGGTTAATTGAAACAGGAATTTTTCTGCTGCTGTGCTGGTGGGCTCAGCTGCGGGAAGCTCCGCGATCGTTGCGGCGCGCTCGATCTCTGGCTGCGAAGCGGTGGGCTCGAACTCGATCCAGCCGATTCCCGGGAAGTAGATCTCCGGCCATGAGTGGGCATTCAACTCACGGACCACGTACTGGGCGTTCGGCGCGTCGTAGGAGCCCGACGAATATCCGGAGACAAAGCGTGCCGGCAGCCCGCTTGCCCGCGCCAGGACAACCATGGATGTGGCATAGTAATCGCAGTAACCGCGTTGTAGATCAAATAGAAAATAGTCTGACACATCCTGGTCTTCCGGTGGAGCCGGGACATCCAGGTCATAGGGATAGTTTGTACGCAGGTAACTCTCGATGGCTTTCGCTTTATCGTATGGATTATCGATCCCGGCGGTGAGTTCCTGTGCCAGATCATGGACCCGCTGGGGCAGCTCGCGCGGTAATTTGAGGTAGCGATCTCGTATCTCTTCAGGATAGTCTGTGGAGGCCAGGCGTAATTCTTCCACGGTGACGACCGGTATGTAGGCCTCTGCCCGGTAGGAATCGGCGCCGGCCGCCGCAGCGAACAGGTCCGCCTGGAGCAGAGCTGTCTGGTCGGCGAACAAATTCGACCCTGGGCGGACGCGCCAGTCTGCCCGGAAAGGAACATCTGCGCTGTAGAGCAGGCCACTCCAGAATAACTTACCCTCGGGCTGGTACAGCTCGACATTCATGTGAAGGCGCCGGTACCCATCCAGCAGGCCGGGGATGAGAGCTGTATTCGCCTGGACATTCTGGGGAGTGGCATAGCTGGTCAGCCAGCCTGCGCTCATATATTCATCGTAAACAGTGCTGCGCCAGTAATGCCGGGGCGCGTCAGCAGTGAGCATAGGACTCGAAACGGGCGGCAGCTCCCCGGTCCGGATCGACATGACCAGCTCTTGCGATTGGGCAAAGCCTTCGGTTAACAGGTGCTCGCGCGGCAAAGAGGGTCTTTGAACGGATGTACTGGCCGCGGCGACAGATTGTTCCCGGATCCCAAGCATCTCTGCCGCTTCGTTCGAGTTCCGCTCCCGGAAAAAATCCTGTATATCCCGCCACGAGATAGAAGGTGCGGCAAAGGCGACCGCGCCAATCATAAAAGCCAGCAGCAGGACAGCTTGTGTATTGTCATAGAGAATACTGTCGGAATAATCCACTTTGCGGCGCTGCCATAGATAGGTGTGGTTCTTGTAATTCCAGATGCCCATCAACAACAGCATGAAGAATACAAGCAGCCAGAGTGTTTCGATCCGGTATTCACTATACGAGAGGACAAGTGCCAGCACGATGATGTTTGGAAGCAATGCATGCAGGGCGCTGCGGCGCGCTGTGAACCAGCCCGTCCAGGCGGCGAGGGACCACATCGTCAGGGTCCAGATCATATTGCGGACGAGCGGGTCATTCACCGTTACATTCCTGTCGATACCCATCAGCCAGGTCTGCCAGCGCATGGCCAGCGCAGTGGAAGCCTGGGTGATGATCGCCCAGGCTTCACGTACCGACTCTGTATCGAGGGGGATCCGCTCTCGGAACGCCGGGATAACCTGCGGGGCCAGGCCGGCGATCGTGTCGAGCAGATCCACGAGTGGGAGCGCGAGCCGGGCACCCAGTATCCACACACCGGTCAGGCCGAAGGCGGCGATCACCAACGCGGACAGCAGACCGTTCCATTTTCGCCTGCTCAGGCCATAGCCGATGCCTGCCGCAAGGAGACAGACCCAGAACAGGTGTTCCATATCCGTTCCGCGCAGCGAAGAGGAAATCCCATAGTTGAAAATCTGCAGGGCCATGAGAACCAGCAACAGGCCGAGCGCTTCTGCGCTGAATAATTTTCGCAGCAGGCGGAGCATCATTCCAGCCTCCGCCAATCGGCCACGGGAACTTTTACCGCCACAGCCTTGCCCGTGCCCGATACCCGCCACTCCCATTCGCCTTCCTGGCCTGGCCGTATCTGGCGCTTGTCGAGCATGTCGCGGGAAATGACGTGGCAGGGAATGCCCATCATTTGCAGGGCATCGCTGACCGGCTGTGGGTTCCCGCTTCCATCGAATGAAACAGGATCCAGTAAAAAGACCGTTGGAAATATGCCGCGCCACATCAAAGGCAGGAGCGACTCAGCCCAGTCCGGATTAGCGTTAGCGGTGATGATCAGGAGAGAAGAATGACTCCCCAGCGACGGTCCGATGCGATGAAGATAGTCGTGTAATCCCATGTCGGACGGCGCGGCAACCGCCAGGGCCTTCAATAGAGCCCGCTGCTGGTACTCGTTCCGGCGCGGCACCGTCCAGGAGGATTCTGTTCCATTAATTGTCAGGCCGACGGGATGCTCCTCAGACAGTCCTCGTGCGGTGAGCGATGCGGCCAGAATGACACTATGTTCCTCAGTCGAATCCCAGCCTGTGCCCGCAGCCGTTTCCTTATCGAGGTCCAGAAGGATCCACCAATCGCCTGCAGGAGTCCCTTCGAACTGGCGGACATAGAACTTGTCGTAGCGCGCCGTGCTCTTCCAGTGGATCCAGCGCATGGGATCCTGGGGCGCCATTTCACGAGTGTGGGAGGCGTTGATCGTTTCCTGGAGCGAGCGCGGGCTGGCCCGTCCATCTCCTGCCCAGCCACCCGACAGGATCTGAAAATCAGGCAGAGAAACGATGGGCGGCATCACGGCCAGGGTTGAGGACGTGGGGTCTTCGACCGTGAGGGTATAGACGCCGAACGGATCGCCGGTTTCCAGGCTGGTCCCGCCCAGGGTGAACACCCCGCGCCGGCTGCAGCGCGTAGATACCTTCCACTGCGACTCGCTCGAGCCCTCGACGCCAGTCGCCACAGAAGCATGATGATCCGGAAGCGTGGAGTGATCGGCCAGTGTCACCCAGGTGGCAGGCAGCATGAAGGAATTTGTCAGGGTGAACCGCTCTTCGAGCCTGTCGCCCACCTGTGCCCAGCCAAAGCGCATCTCGCGCTCGAAGGTCAGCGACCGTTGGAGCCCACGAGCCCACCAGCGGCAGACCAGCCAGGTGCCGCCGAAGCCGACGAGTAAAATGACCCAGACGCGCGAAGGATCGATGATCTGCATGACCAGGGCGATCAGGGTGATGACCGGGAGAACCCTGGCATTCAACCGGAGCGTGGATTTCATGATTTGATTATATGACAAATGGAGGATGGGGTTTGTTCGAACGGCAAGCCGTTCGACTCCATAAACAACCCGCCCGAATGACTAGTAGCGGAACTGCTCGGACATCTGATGTAATTAACAGACAGGTGCGCTAGACTGCCATCATCGACACATGTTATGATGAAAAGGAGAACGGTATGGCAAACCCTCTGACTGAATTTTCGAAAGGATTGGTATCCTCCGTCGAGCTGGGCGGCGCGAGCACAGTACTGGTGGACGGGCGCAAGCGTTATCCTGCAAGCGGCATTGCGCTGGCAGACGACCTGGTGCTGACGGCCGATCACGTGCTGACCCGTGAGGAAGGGATCAGAGTTGCCCTCCCTGATGGAGGAACCCTCGACGCGGTCATCGCCGGTCGTGACCCCGGTTCGGACCTGGCGCTTTTGCGGCTCGCTGAAAAAGCCCTGACCCCGGCAAAAACATCCGACTCGGTCAACGTCGGACAGCTGGTGCTGGCACTGGGACGGCCCAGCGCTGCAGGCATCCAGGCCTCCTGGGGCATCGTCACTGCC
>DATAKV010000628.1:0-4397 GCA_036261375.1 Anaerolineales bacterium | reverse complement strand
GCGTATCACTCGCGATCCCGAGAGCATCCTTGACCTGCGCAGCGAATTGGACGTGGCTCGCGGCCTGCTCGGCAACCGCCGCCTGGATCCCCAATACGAGCCGTACGCCAGCGCCAAACGCCGCGGTCCCGATTTCGCCGTGACGTATCGAACCAACCAGGTCTTCAACGTCGAAGTCGCCCGCATGCGCACCCACACGGAGGAGCGCTTCCTGCGCCTGCTGCTCTCCAAGCTGGGACAGATGCAGCCCGGCATGCCCAACCTGCTGGTTATTCACACCGAGACCGAGCCCGCCCGCTCGCTCAATCTGGACAGCCTGATGCAAAAAATCAAGCTCCGGGTGGAAAAGAAGGATCCCACTTTCTACGAGCTCAGCCGCTATGCCAGCCCAGCGGCGTTCTATAAGGATTTCCTGCACTTGAGCGCCATCCTGCTCTGGGCAGCGGAGCCGCAGACCTGGGTTAATAAACAGGCAAGGCCGCCACTGGCTGCGGAGATCCTGCGGGTGGTCAGCTCCATGCCACCAGGATTTATTTCATAATGCCCGTAATGCATCCATGAAGAAAAAGAGCGACTCCCTGGAGCCACTCTTTCAATTATGAAACCCTTGTGAATCGCCCATATCGCCAGGCCAGCGCGTCCCGGTTGGGATAGTGACTCCTCGAAATCGGCAAAATCAACTTGCTCTGATGCAGTCCCTTCAATCCATGCTGCAAAACGGGTCCATCTTCCTCTTCCAGAATATCTTCCCGGACGTGAATAATGTAATCCGGCGTTACGCCGATCATGAAACTATCATAGGCGGCATGGTGCAGCTTGCAGAGCGACAACCCATTCTCAATTGTTGATTTCCCCTCTGGCAGGTTATCGGGAATGATATGGGCTGCATCGAGCAGCTCCCGGTGCCGCAAGCGGCAAAAGGCGCATTGCGATCGGTAAGCATCCAGGACTTTCTCTCGGAACGCTCGTTGAAACAATCTAACTTTTACAGTCGATGTCAAATAGGCATGCCGTGCATCGGAGACTTCGGCAATTTGACGCGAGACGCTTGTTTCGGCGTATTCGAAAGCAGGAACAGCATCATCAACAGCGACTTTAAAAGTCAGGCTGCTCTGGTCATCTCCAATGATGTAAACAGGGTATGTTGCCAGATATTTTCCTGGCTCAATGCCATGCAAATATACAAGGGGGCGCTTTAACTCGAAAACTTTCCTCAATCCTACATTGTCACGATGGTTTGGGTCTGTGCCGCGGTAACGATAAATTAAAAAATTATCCTTCCCGAAATAATCAGCATAAGGGCCCTTCGGAGCCGTCGTAATCGAAAGTGGCAAATCGAGAACTTGCGGCTTGAATATCCCCTGTGGAGCGACTAGCGGTATTCGCTGACCTTGAAATTCAAATCCCTGTTCGAGTAACTTTCTTGGCAGTACATCCCCCTGTAAATTGACCTGCTCTGTGAGCCAGTTGAATGCTGCGATGCGGACCTGAATGTCAATGTCCATAATGATTTTTATATTTTAGCATCAATAGCATCTATAGCTACATCGAATATTACAACTGTGGATATAGAATCAACTGCGTACACCGGAACAACGCGATCGTTTTCCCACTGCCTTCATCCTTCACCTCCGCATCCCACACCTGGGTGGTCCGTCCGCTGTGCAGGCGGGTGGCAACACAGACAATGGCTCCCTGGCGGGCAGTACCTAAAAAATTACTCTTAAGCTCGATGGTAGTGAAGTTATTGGCCCCCTCCGGCAGGTCGGTGAAGGTGCCGTAGCCGCAGGCTGTATCGGCCAGGGCAATGATGGCCGCGGCATGCAGGTAGCCGTTGGGAGCCAGCAGCTCAGGGCGCACGTGCAGGCGGCTGGTCAGGCGTCCCGGCTCGAGGCTGAGAAATTCGATGCCGATCAGGCCGGGCAGGTAGCCCTGTCCACGGGCGTTGAGTTGTTCGAGGGTGGTCATGAGTCGAGAGTATAGCATTTAAAACCAAATCCGGAATTCTCGCATGCAGCATCCCGGATTTTTTATTGAATTATGGTTCCCCTAGCTGCTAAGGATGCAAAAGCTCGGTCACATGTGCCAATTCATCGGCAAGGATAGCCTTTTCCTCGTCTGTCAGCTTCAGCGATTGGACCGCCGTAAGGGATGCCTGTGCCAGCTCAGGGTTCTTTATCCGGACGGCCAGTTCTGCCCGGTATAAATACGCCCTGGCGAGATCCATGGCTCCCGCATCTGGAAAACGGGCCAGGCCGCTTTCGAGCGTCTTGAGCGCAAGGTCCTCATCCCCATGAGCATCCCCCAGGCGCGCCGCCACATACACGATCTGGGCCAGTCCTTCCGCTTTCTCCGCCGAGTCTTCCTGTTCGGTTTCACCCAGCTTATAGATGCGCAGCCAGTTCCCACCCGGGTCAATGACTGTAAACCCGCGCACTGTGCCGTACTTTTTGCGCGGCCGCAGGATGCGAGGAATGCCCGCTACCGGCAGTTTCCCATACGTTTTCCGCAGCCCGGCAGCAAAATCACGATACAGGCTGTCGGGGTCCGGGACAGCGATAATGACACTGCCATACGAATCTGCCGGATTGAACCCATTCATGCCAAAAAGATGGATCTGGATCTCTTCCAGCGCTACGACCGCGTAGGGATTGGGACGGACCTGCCGGTACGTCCTTTTGAACCCAAGCGATTCATAGAACGCGATTGCCTGGTCGATATCGGCGCAGGGTAACAGTGGATACGTACGTTCATTCGCCATGGATGGACTCCTTCCATAAGATATTTATAAGGGGAATCATTATAAATCCTAAGCTCCCTTCCGTCTCTGTTACAATACAAACGAGCTATAAAGAACGAAATTTTACTTTCTACTATCTACCCACTCTTCTCGTATCTTAAACATGTCAAACGAAACCACTCAAGTTATCTACTCCATGAACCGCGTGGGCAGGATCGTCCCGCCCAACAAACAGATCCTGCGCGATATCTCGCTCGGATTCTATTATGGCGCCAAGATCGGCGTGCTCGGTCCCAACGGCGCCGGCAAGTCCACACTGCTGCGCATCATCGCCGGCATCGACAAGGACTACATCGGCGAGATCTCCATGTCAAAGGGCTACAGCGTGGGCATGCTGGAGCAGGAGCCCAAACTCGATGAGACGAAAACCGTTATCGAGGTCGTCAAGGAGGCGGTGGCGCCCATTGTTGAGCTGCTGGCCCGCTATGACGGGGTCAATGCCAGGTTCGCCGAAGCGGATGCCGACTTCGACGCTCTGGTCGCCGAGCAGGCCAAATTGCAGGAGCAGCTCGATAAGGTCGATGCCTGGAATCTCGAAAGCCGCCTGGAGTTGGCCATGGACGCCCTGCGCTGTCCGCCCTCGGATGCGCCGGTCCGGATATTATCCGGCGGGGAGCGTCGCCGCGTCGCCCTGACCCGCCTGCTGCTGACCGAGCCCGACATCCTGCTGCTCGACGAGCCGACCAACCACCTGGACGCCGAGTCTGTGGCCTGGCTGGAGCACCACCTGCGCGACTACAGGGGCACGGTCATCGCCGTCACCCATGACCGCTACTTCCTCGACAATGTCGCCGGCTGGATCCTGGAGCTCGACCGCGGCTACGGCATCCCCTGGAAGGGCAACTACTCGTCCTGGCTCGAGCAAAAACAGGAGCGCATCCGCCTGGAAGAGAAATCCGAGTCGAAACGGCAGAAGACGCTCGAGCGTGAGCTGGAGTGGATCCGCATGTCGCCCAAGGCCAGGCAGTCCAAGGGACAGGCACGCGTCAGCGCCTACGAGAAGCTGCTCTCGCAGGAGTCCGAAGCGCGCCGCGAAGACCTGGAGATCTACATCCCGCCCGGCCCGCGGCTCGGGGATGTGGTCTTCGAGTTCGACGATCTGACCAAGTCCTATGATGACCGTTTGATTCTGGACGATTTCTCCGCGGCGGTGCCTCCCGGCTCGATTGTGGGAATCGTCGGTCCCAACGGCGCGGGCAAGACCACCCTGCTCAGGATGATCGTGGGGAAAGAGGAACCCGATAGTGGGACGGTCAAAATCGGCGAGACCGTCAAGCTGGCCTATGTGGACCAGTCCCGTACGCTCGACCCGGAGAAGACCGTCTATGAGGAGATCTCACAGGGCGCCGATACGCTCGAGCTGGGCAAGCGAAAGATCAACCCGCGCGCCTACTGCGCCTCGTTCAACTTCCTCGGCACGGACCAGCAGAAGAAAGTGGGCATCCTGTCGGGCGGTGAGCGCAACCGCGTCCACCTGGCCAAAACCCTGACCGAAGGTGCGAATGTCCTGCTGCTGGACGAGCCCACCAACGACCTGGACGTCAATACCCTGCGCGCCCTGGAGGGAGCCCTGGAGGAATTCGCCGGCACGGCTCTC
>DATAKV010000612.1:0-7161 GCA_036261375.1 Anaerolineales bacterium | reverse complement strand
TCCAGCCTCTCCGGTGTAAACGCCTCCGGGAGAAGCTCTCTGACGGTCATCTCCTTGACGATCCGACCATTCCCGTCCGCCAGGATGACGGTTGTATCCAGGCCAAACTCGGCCATCACCTGCCGGCAGCCCCCGCAGGGAGAACCACCGTTATCGGTAACGACCGTGATCAGTTCGAATTCCCTTTCCCCTTCCGAAACTGCCTTGAATATAGCCACGCGTTCGGCGCACATCGTCTGGGGATAGGCAGCGTTCTCCACGTTGACGCCAGTATAGACCCGACCCGTTTTTGTGCGCAGGGACGAGCCGACAGGATAGTTGGAATAGGGCACATAGGCGTGCTGCCTCGCTGCGTTTGCCAGATCGACTAGGGATTGTTTTTCCTGCTGTGTGAGAGCCATAAAAGAACCTCGTTTGCCACGGAGGCACAGGGTAGTCTTACTTTCCGTGCTCCACTATCTTTGTAGCTATTTTTTCCTGGACTTACGTTCCAGTTTGCGGATCGCCCGGGCCGGCATGCCCACCACAAGCGTATCCTCCGGGACATCTTTCGTCACCACTGCGCCCGCGCCGGTGCGAGCGCCGTCTCCCAGCTTGAGAGGGGCGACCAGCATGGTGTCTGAGCCGATGAACACATCCTCGCCGATCTCCGTTGGATTCTTCTTCTCACCGTCATAATTGGCGGTGATGGTCCCGGCCCCGATATTGGTGTTCGCGCCGATGGTCGCATTGCCGATATAGGAAAAGTGTCCCATCTTCACGCCTTCGCCCAGCGTGGAGTCCTTCACCTCGCCGAAGTTCCCCATATGGACGTGGCTTTTTAGATGCGCCCCCTTGCGCAGCCGGGCAAACGGGCCTATGTCGATCTCATCTTCGAGAACCGCCCCCTCCAGAACTGAGGCCAGCACCTTGCAGCGATTTCCGATTTTCGAATCTCGAACGATGGTATTCGGCCCGATCACATTGCCTTCACCGATCTCTGTACGGCCATGGAGATAGGTATTCGGCATGATCAGCGTATCCTTCCCGATTGTTACACCTGTCTCGATATAGGTCGCCGCGGGATCCGTCATGCTCACACCGTTCAGCATGTGCTCACGGTTGATCCTCAGGCGCATGGCCGCTTCGGCTTCGCTCAAATGGACCCGGGTGTTGATCCCGATCGTTTCCATAAAATCATCGTGGACGACGGCCTGCACCGGCAGGTTCTCCCGCACGGCGATCTCGACGATATCGGTAAGATAATATTCGCCCTTGCGCGGGTTCTTCTCGATGCGATGGATGGCATCCCACAGCCATTCGCTGTTGAAACAGTAGGCGCCGACGTTCAGCTCGCGGATCTGCTGCTGTTCCGGTGTGGCAACGTACTCCTCGACGATGGCCTGCACCGTCCCCTCCGGCTTGCGGACGATCCGTCCAAAGCCGCGCGGATCGTCGGCAATCACGGTCAGCATGCTCAACGGTCCCGGATTGGCCCGCTGGGTGTCCACCAGACGCTGGAAGGTCTCACCGCGCAGTAAAGGCATGTCGGCATAGGTCACAATCACCAGGTCGGTTTTGCCTTTGAGCAAAGGCTCGGCCTGCATGGCTGCATGACCCGTTCCCAGCTGGGGCTCCTGCAGAACACAATCCGCCGAGTCACCCAGATAGCTTTGCACCGCTTCCGCACCGTGTCCCACAATGACGACAGGCTTCTCTGTCGCCGCGGATTTGAGTGCTTCGAGCACATGCCATACCATCGGCCTGCCGCACAACGGGTGCAGGACCTTGGGCAGGTCGGATTTCATGCGCGTACCCTGTCCGGCGGCAAGAAGAACGGCTGTTACTTTCATTCACATACCTCGGATAAAAAAACAGGATTCATGCGGCGGGGCTGTCTGTCGCAAAAATCCCATTTACGAACTGCTGCATAAGTACATCATGCTATTATGCAACAGAGAAAATAAGCCCCGCCGGAGCGGGATGCTTGTGCCAAGCAAAAGGCTGGGGCGCCTGGATTCGAACCAAGATCCACAGCTCCAAAGGCTGGTGTGCTGCCCTTGCACCACGCCCCAGAACGCACGAATTGTATCACAGCGACTGGGGATGGACAACACCTGCACCGTGCGCAGGTACGGTGTGTTACTTCTTTTTCAGCGGTCCCGTGGAACGCAAAGGGATGGTTTCGCCTTTGCCCGGGTTCAAACCCAGCTTGCGCGCCTGTTCAAAGGTGATGACATCCGGATTGGTGGGCAGGTTTTGGGATTTTTCGACCGCCTCATCCCAGAAGGCATCCACATCCTTGACTTTGGATTTTTTGCTGGCATTGGCGAACAGCACATCCAGGTCGACGTCGGGTTCCGGTTCCTGCGAGTCGAACGAGGCTGCCGCTTCGGGTGCCGGCACATCGGCTTCTGTGGCCGGAGCCGGGGGCGCTACGCCGAGCGAGCGCAGGATATTTTCCACCTCGCTTCGAACGGAGAGCATCCCCTCCACGGTCTGAATGATCCGGGTGGATCTCGCAAGCTCCTTGCCTGCCAGCAGCAGGGCATGCGATGTATCGACCGGGATCAACAGCAGGTCGTGATCGCCGCCCCGAAACACATGGTAATTATCCAGGTTTTCCTGGTGGATGAAGCGCGATACCTTCAGGCCGGCGCTGTAGATCGCCATTACCGCCGAGAGAAGGGACACTTCCATGCTGCTGTCGTACAGGTCGCCGGCCCGGGCCAGGACGCGTGCCCGGTCATTGATCAGGAAGACGGCATCGGCACTGACCTTCTGGCGGAAACCGGCCAGCAGGTCCGATAGGGACTGGCGGTGGGCCTCGGTCTCCCGGCTCGACTCCGGAGGGAAGATCGTCCGCACCAGGCCGAGGCAGCGTTCAACAGCGTCGAGGAAATCAGCCAGTGGAATGGGCTTGTCAAAGATCGCCACCGCGCCGGCGTTGAGCATTTCATCGCGGGCTTTGCGGCTGGTCATTCCGGATATAAAAATGGTTTTGAGATCGGGGCTGCGCACCTTGATCTTGCGCATCAGCTCCACACCGGAGATGCCCGGCAGGAGGTAATCCGAAACCAGCAGGCTGACCCTGCGGCGGGAGGCCTCGAGCAAGGCCTCCTCCCCAGACGGGGCGTCTACAATATCCAGCGGGTGACCGAGCGTCTGCAGTGTCGAATGGAGCAGCCGTACGATGTCGCGCTGATCGTCAACCAGCAGGATGCAGGGATTTGTGGACATAAGCTTCGCTATCGGCTCAGTTATACATTTTTCTCGGCCACCCAGCAAGCGACCCAATGGTCAGGCAGGAGCTCCTTGAACTGTGGCTCCTCCTGCGAGCAAATATCAATCGCCACCGGGCAGCGCGGGTGGAAACGGCAGCCCCTCGGCGGATTAAGCGGACTGGGGACATCGCCCTTCAAAATCGTGCGCTGTCTCTTCAGCCGCGGGTTGGGGATCGGGATGGCAGACATCAGCGCCATGGTATAGGGATGCAGCGGCTTACGAAACATTTCCTCACGGGTAGCCAGCTCCACCATTTTCCCCAGATACATCACCGCCACCCGGTCGGAGACGTGCTCGACCACCGAGAGGTTGTGGGCGATGAACAAATACGTCAGGCCGAATTCCACCTGCAGGTCCTTGAGAATGTTCAGCACCTGCGACTGGATGGATACATCCAGCGCCGACACCGGCTCATCGCAGATGATAAAGCGCGGACGGAGGGCCAGGGCCCGGGCGATGCCGATGCGCTGGCGCTGTCCGCCGGAGAATTCATGTGGGTAGCGGCGGGCGTGGTAATCCTCCAGCCCCACCTTCTTGAGGGTTTCCATCATGATGTCGACGCGCTCGCGCTGGCTGCCGATGCGATGGATGTGCAGTCCCTCCATGATGGATTCGCCAATCGGCACACGCGGATCGAGCGAAGCATACGGATCCTGAAAGATGATCTGCATGTCGCGGCGCACGATCTTCATCTCGCGCGGCTTGAGCGAAAAGACATCCTTGCCATCGAACTGGACCGAGCCGCCGGTCGGCTCGACCAGGCGGATCATGGTGCGGCCCACGGTCGTCTTCCCGCAGCCGGATTCGCCCACCAGGCCGAGCGTTTCGCCGTTGCGCACGAAAAAACTGATATCGTCCACAGCCTTGACCTGGTTGACGACACGCTGCAGCAGCCCGGCCCGCACAGGGAAATACTTCACCAGGTTCTTGACTTCGACCAGGATCTCCCCCTTTGGCTTCGTGGATGAAGATGCATTCTCCATTGTCATGGTCTCCATAAAGGGGGTCTCCTATCCGACTCTGAGCGGGGGGACATGTCCCGGCGCGCTTTGGTATAACCAGCACCTCACCAGGTGCCCCGGCTTGGCTTCCTCCAGCTCAGGCTTGACCTCGGTGCAGATGCTGAGACCATATTTGAAGCGTGACTGGCAGCGCGGCGCAAAACGGCAGCCCTGCGGCAGGTTGACCAGGTTCGGCACCGAGCCGGGGATCACATCCAGGCGTTCCTTGAGCTGGCCAAGCACCGGGATGGACCCGATCAAGCCCTGGGTGTAGGGATGTAACGGCTGGTCGAAAAGCGAATTGACATCGGTCTGCTCGACGATCTCGCCGGCATACATGACCGCCACACGCTCGGCCAGCTCCGCCACCACACCCAGGTCATGGGTGATCAGGATGACCGACGTCCCCATCTCGCGGCGCAGGTCGCGCATCAGGTCCAGGATCTGGGCCTGGATGGTCACATCCAGCGCGGTGGTGGGCTCGTCGGCGATCAGCAGTTCCGGGACACAGGCCAGGGCCATGGCGATCATGACGCGCTGCGCCATACCGCCCGAGAGCTCATGCGGGTACGCTTCGGCGCGCCGCTCAGGGTCGGGGACTCCAACCATTTTGAGCAGCGCCACGGCGCGTTTCCAGCCGGCATCCCTGCCCAGATCCTGGTGCACATCCAATACTTCGGCGAGCTGGTCGCCTACTTTGAAGACAGGGTTCAAGGCAGTTTGCGGCTGCTGGAAGATCATCGAGATGCGGTTGCCGCGCACCTTAATCATTTCATCTTCAGGAAGGGTCAGCAGGTTTTCGCCGTCCAGTAAAATTTCTCCGGCATCCACCCGTCCCGGCTTGGAGATCAGACGCATGATCGAAAGGGATGTCACGCTCTTGCCGCAGCCCGATTCGCCCACCAGTCCCAGCACTTCTCCCGGATATACTTCGAAACTCACACCGTCCACTGCGCGAACTACACCATCTTCCGTGTAGAAATAGGTTTTCAGGTTTTTCACTTCCAACAACGGTTTGTTAATACTCATTTGAAGGGGCTCCCATGTTCAGGAATGGAGGCATTATAGCAAAGATTCATCTGTTTCATATGCGCCTGGAGAACGATTTACATGAGAGCACGCCCAGAAATCAATCTGCATCCAAATTGATGTAAAAGCGGTTACCTTTGCCGGATCAGGGAGTGCAGGCAGTTCCATAATCGAACACTTCGATCCTGGCCAGGGAAGAGGGCGAGGATGGGTCAAGTGTGAAACCACAAAAATCGGGCCGGGTCGCCGCGACCTTCAGCCTCAGGTACAGCGGGATGGATGGAAGATCGGCGGCGAAAATAGCCTGCGCCTCCTGGTGCAGGTTGTACTGCGGGTCTGTGGAAAGCGACTGGTTGGCGGTCGTACAGGCCGCGTCGAAGGCCGGGTTGGAATACCCGCTGACGTTCGTGCCCACCCACTGGTTTTCAACAGACGGGATCTGCGGCGTGGTAAACCATCCACACTGCGGCTCGAGACTGTTCACGCCGATGGCATATTCTGCCAGATCGAACTGCCGCCCAAATAATGGACCGGCCGGTCCCTGGGCATAAAACTCGGCGGCATTCTGGAATGCAAGATTGACCCCAATGCCGCACTGGCCCAGTGACTGCATCAGGATATCTGCCACCTGGTGGCGCTGGGTGGCGGAGCTGGTGAAATAGTTGAATACCAGCGGTGTGCCGTTGGGAACATTGGTCACGCTGAACGATTGGCGCGGCGTGGATGGGTCATTATCATGATCGTCCCAGCCAACCGCTTCCAGGATGTCAATTCCGGCCTGCGGATTAAATTCGTAAGTCTGGATGTTGCCGTTATGAAGCGGGTGATCCTGGGGGAGGTAGCTATCGGGCACCTGCGAGAGTCCGAAGAGAACCGTATCCACCACCTTCTGGCGATCCAGGCACAGGGCCAGGGCCTGGCGCATACGCTTGTCACCGAAGAAATCGGGGCGGTCCTGGTTGTTGGTCAACACGTAGCCATTATCGTACGAAGCGGGAACGATCCCAATCCCCAGCCATTCCATGGTCAGGGTCTGGGCGGTCTGCAGCTGCGCCTGGCCATCGCGCTGCATCTGCAGGAGCAGTCCCACCTGTCCGTCCAGCCGCACCGATGGGTCGAGCACATCGCACGTTCCATCCACAAGCCCGGTCATGGCCGCGTTGGCATCGGGCAGGATGAGAAAGGTCAGCTCGTCGAACTTCGGCAGACCGCTGGAAGCCAGCAAATAATTCAGGTTCTTCACAAGATGGATCGGCCCACCCGCCTCCCACTCGTCGATGATATACGGTCCCCAGCCGACCGGCAGGCGCGAGGAGGCTTCCAGCTGCAGCAGGTCTGCAGCAGGGAATTCCGACCATGCATGCTGGGGCAGTGGCATCCAGAAATTGGTATAGTATTCGGGGTCGATAAAACCGGGCAACCCCCACCACTGGACCGTCAATTCATCCGCCGCTTCGTAGACCGCGGTCCGGTCGATCACGTATTTGGATACAGGCGTACTGGCATCCGATGCCAGTTGGAAGGCATAAATTGAATCCTCGGCCGTCAAAGGTTCGCCATCGGACCACAACAGCCCTTCCCGTATGGTGAAGGTCGCAACCAGCTGGTCCATCTGAATGGCGCTCGATCCGTCATAAGCGATCACACAATCTTCACCTCGGCAGCCGCTGGGGCGGATCCGGGTCCCATTGGCCAGCAGGGCCACGTTGCCGCTGGCGTCCACCACTTCACTTCCCGCATTGACCGTGACCGGACTAACCTGTGCGTCGCCATCCTCCAGCGCCGGGATCTTCTCGAGGATGATTGGCTCATAAGCATAATCGGTGACATCCATTGGACCGTCGTAAATCGCCGAGAGCACACTGCG
>DATAKV010000574.1:0-4583 GCA_036261375.1 Anaerolineales bacterium | reverse complement strand
ACCAAGGGCTGCTTCTTCTTGAAGGAATGTGAATACGCCGTGGGACGTGAACGCTTCGATGCGTTCATCCAGAAGTATATGAAACGCTTCCAGTTCCAATCGCTGACCACCGAGGAATTTCTGGATTTTCTCAAAGCCGAGCTTCCGGAGGTCTTCGAAAAAGTGGATGTGGAGAGCTGGATCTACAAACCCGGCATGCCGGATTCCTGGCACAAGCCGCAATCAACCTTGTATGATGAAGTGGAAAAAGCTCTGAGTGACTTCACGCAGGGCAGGCTGCCGGCCCGCGAACAGGTCAAGGACTGGCACCGCTACCAGATGCTGTCCTTCCTGCAGGGGCTGCCCACTCCCATGCCGGTCGAAGCATGCCGGCAGCTGGACGAAGTACTGGAGCTGGAAAAGAGGAATGACGACCATTTTCTTTCCTACTTCTATGCCGCCTGCATCGCCAGTGGATACCGTGAGATTCTGGCGCGCGTCGAATCATTCGTCGAGAAGATCGGGCGCATGCTGTATATCCTGCCCATCGGGCGGGCTCTGGCCGCTTCCGATTGGGCCCGGGACCAGGCGCGTCCCCTCTTCGAGCGCGTCCGGGAGCGGCACCACCCGGTAACCATCAACGCCGTGGATAGCTTTTTGAAGAAAGCAGGTCTATAGCAGCAGCTGCCTGCATTCCTCCAGCTCCAGGACGGTGACCTTCACCCCGTATGATTCCAGGAACGCCCGGGAGACTTCATGTCCCGGCCAGCTCGCGCCAACGATCAGCTCAGGGACCCCATAAAAAACGATTGGGCCAGCGCACATCAGGCAGGGAAACGCGCTGGCATACATGACAGTATCTGCATAGCTCGCTTGCAAACCCGCCGAGCGCAACACTTCGATCTCGGCATGGCTGGTCGGGTCGTTGTGGGTATTCATGTGATTCCTGCCGGCGCCAATGACCGTGTCCCCGCGCACCAGCACAGAACCATACGGAAAATCTCCCGCGTCCCTGGCCGCCATTGCCTCCTCGATCGCAAGGTGCATGTATCGATCCATGATGTCCTCCTTTGAAATGTGTTCAGGCAGGTTGTGAATTCCGCCCGATCCGGAAGTACAGCGGCCAGCGGACCAGGCGCTGCCGAACTTCACCACCCCAAGCCATGCTCAATTCATCCCAGAGAATCTCCAGCGGATGCTGCCCGTTCTGTGCCTTGTACCGCTGTGTAGCAGACCAGCTGTCGAGAAACCCCGCGTACTGGGATAGGGTCCAGCTGCGCTCCATGACAAAGGATGGGGATGCAACCAAGTCGAAGGGAAAGGGAAGCGTTTCATAGCGCTCCTCCAGGTAATGGATGCGCTCCGGCCAATAGGGACCGGTAATTTCCTTGTAATAGCGGTATACCAACCGGTCGATCTCAGGCGAAATCTCCGTCAGGCTGTACGTCCAGGCGGCGATGATGCCCTGAGGCCTGAGCACGCGCCTGACTTCGCGGTAGAACTCGTCGAAGTGGAACCAGTGGATCGCCACGGCGACCGCGACCAGGTCCGCGCTCGAAGCGGGGAGGGAAACGTGCTCGGCAGGTTCCACGCAGTATTCCACATTCTCGTGGAGCTGAGCATGGGCGATCTGCTCGGCGCTGGCATCGGTGGCATACACCTTGTCGAAGTACTGCGCCAGCCCGACCGCAGCCTGGCCGTTGCCGGTGCCGCAGTCCCAGGCCAGGGAATGTCCCGGCGCAATAGAAGCAAGGTAGGCATAGATCTCTTTGGGATACGTTGGGCGATACTGCGCATACACTTGCGATTGTCCGGAAAAGTGGTCTTCGAAAGGGGATGGATCTTTTTTAGCTGGCATCTCTACCCTCCTCTATAAATTCTCTCATCATACGAAACTGTTCCGCAAGATCGGCCAGCTGGTAATGTGCGTTGAGTCCGCTTGGGTTGGGCAGAACCCAGATCAGGGAAGATCTCAGTTTGCGTGCCTGCAATCCCAGGGCCGCCTTTGGCTCCTGGAAGGCCGTCCGGTAGGCGCCAATGCCCAGGACCGCCACCACCTGCGGCTCATAGCGCCTGGCCTTGTTTTCCAATCGCTTGCGGCCTGCCTGTAATTCCTCAGGCGACAGTTCGTCGGCTGTGGCTGTTGCCCGAGTCACGAGATTGGTGATGCCGCAGCCGAGTGTAAGCAGCTCGCGTTCCTCGCTGGCGTTGAGCAGCCGCGGCGTGAAACCGGCCTGGTACAGCGCAGGCCAGAAGCGGTTGCCCGGCCTCGCAAAGTGATGGCCGGTCGCACCGGAGTACAGACCGGGATTGATCCCGCAGAACAGGACGCGCAGTCTCGGTCCGATCACATCGGGGACGGTTTTGTCTTGTGCGGCAAGCAGGTCAGCACGGGTGGGTTTTCTCGATAGGGACATTAATGCGTCGAACCATTAAAAAAATTTCTGGTAGGTGACTCCATCCAGCCCATCTTCATAATACCGGGGCATGAGATAGCCAAAGCGGTACCCAAGCGCCTCGTAGAATTTTCGTCCGCCAGTGTTATTGGCTGGTGTATCCACAAAGAGGCCGCGGGCATTCTTCGAGCGGGCGAACTGCTCGGCGCGCTCTACGAGCGCCGTCGCGGCGCCCTGACGCTGGCAATCCGGGTCGACCGCCAGCCCCTGGATCTGACAGAGCCCGTTCCAGGCGTGATGCTGCACATAAAGATAACCGGCCGTTTCTTCCTGCAAAACGGCCAGGTAAACGCCGTACTTCTGCGGGTCCGCGGCAAAGACAGGAAGCGCTTCTTCCATGGCAGCAATATACTGCTCGGCCCATCCGACCTTCGTCAGGATCCTGCGGATGGAGGGCTGGTATTCCGGCGAGAAATCGAGGATACGGAAGCGGCGGTCCATTGCGGTACAATCTGGTTAAAGTATAGCACGCCAGCCACTCGGTTTTCGCGGGAGAGATCAATGCCAGTCACCAGACAACGTACGCTTGACTTCATGGAACATGAATGGGGAACG
This sequence comes from Anaerolineales bacterium, assembly GCA_036261375.1. Lineage (GTDB taxonomy): Bacteria > Chloroflexota > Anaerolineae > Anaerolineales > Villigracilaceae > Defluviilinea. The sequence continues at coordinate 1,593 of DATAKV010000574.1, read as the reverse complement.
TACGTGGAGCGGTTCCATCGCCTGGCACAGGCCGAGCAGACCCGGCGAGTCAACCAGATGGGCTACGACTCCTTCCGTGACCTGCTGGCCCACATCCTGGCCTGGTGGGAGGAGGGGACGGGCATCATTCTGGCCGTCGCCGAAGGACGCGAATTCGAGCGGAAGAGGTACGACTTCGATGCCTTCAACGCCGAGGCGGTCGCCCGCTACAGGCCCTGGCAGGAAGCGGAGTTCATTTCTCACTTCGAGGCGACCCGCCAGAAAACGGACGCCGGTTTGAGGTCCATACCGGAAGCGGCGTATGAAAATCGACGCATCAGGGCCTGGCTAAACGGCGTCATCTTTCACCACGCCCGCGAACACCTGCTCACGGTCAGCCGCTTCCTGCTCGTCGACCTTCTCGAGAACGAATGGGCGGAATACGTTCCAAAGTTCAATAATCTGGATCCGGACAAACAAAAGGAATTTCTTTCCGGGCAGGGATTTGAATCGTTCCACGACCTGCTGGCACATATTATCGGTTGGTGGGAGGAGGGGCTTCGGGTGATTGCGGGCATCCTGGACTCCCCCGGTTTTACCTGGACGGAGCACAACACGGACCAGTACAACCGTGAGCTGACCCAAAAATATTCCTCCTGGTCGCAGGATGACCTGTTCAAGCATTATGACACAGTGCGGCTGGCACTGATCGACCTGGTGGAGGACCTCCCCGAGGATGCGTTCCTCAACCGGGATATAGAATACTGGCTTGCCACCGACGTTATCGAACATTACGATGAGCATGCCCTCCCCACATAACCATGGATACTCACACCGTTTATCTCGCGCTCGGTTCCAACCTGGGCGACCGTCACGAAAATCTGCGCCAGGCAGTGGCTGCGTTATCTCCCCAGATCGACATCAAAGCAAAATCGCATATCTATGAAACCGATCCCTGGGGATATGAGGACCAGCCAAAATTTCTCAACATGGCGGTCAGGGGCCTGACGTATCTCGAGCCGGAACCACTGCTCAAGCATCTCAAGCGCCTTGAGATCGCCCTGGGCCGGCATATGACCTTTGCGAACGGCCCGCGCTCGATCGACATCGATATTCTTTTCTTCGATGATCTTATCCTGGATACGCCGCTCCTCACCCTCCCTCACCCGCGCCTGCACGAACGGGGATTCGTCCTGCTGCCCCTCATGGATATCGCCCCGGACCTGATCCATCCGCTCCTGAAGAAAAGCATCCGGGAGCTGACAGCCTCATCCAACCTGGATGGGATCACACAGCGGTAGCCTCAGCGCACGTCTCCTTTCCATGGAAACTGTTTTATGAATTCTGTTGAGGGAAATACCCTGATCCTGCTGCTGACCTTCGGTGCCTGGGGGGTGGGAGGCTGGCTGCTGACGAGAGTTGCTTTTCGCTCCTACCGCCATGAAAGCATGCTGATCGGGATTGCGTTTGGTGTGATCGCAGCCACCTGGCTAGCCAATCTTCTGGCGCCGCTCATCGCCGTACCCTATGCCTTTTGGCTGACAACCCTGATCCTCCTTCTGGGAGCGGCGGCCGTTTCGCAGCCCTGGCGAAATCTCCCTGCCCTCACAGAAG
>DATAKV010000569.1:0-5668 GCA_036261375.1 Anaerolineales bacterium | reverse complement strand
TCCGGCGGCGCGGCGAGAACGGCGACCGGATCTGGGACGCGTTAATCTGGGTATTGCCAGCCGGTATCATCGGCGCCCGCTTATGGTACGTGCTGAATGCCACACTCGGAGGCAACCGCTTTTACATCGAGAACCCCGGTCAGATTTTCAATATTCCCCAGGGCGGACTGCACATTTTTGGCGGATTCTTATTCGGCGCTGTTGCTCTTCTGTACTACCTGCGTAAGAACAACCTGGACCCCTGGCTCTTTCTCGATTCCGCCGGCCCTGCCATGTTGATCGGCCAGGCGATCGGTCGCCTCGCTAACTTTATCAACCAGGAGCTTTACGGGCCGCCGACCACTCTTCCGTGGGGGATCCCTATCTCTGCCGACCATCGTCTCCCGGCGTATGCCAACCTCGATCAATATCCCGTGGATTCCACTCGCTTTCACCCAACGTTCGCCTATGAAATGCTCTGGAACTTCCTGGCAGCAGGATTGCTGCTCTGGCTCTCGCGCCGCTACAAGGACCAGCTCAAGCCCGGCGCGTTGTTTGCGGGCTGGCTGGTGCTGGCCGGGGTGGGCCGGGTCATCATCGAATTGTTCCGGCCCGATCAGCCCAGGATCGCCGGCCTGGGATTTAGCTACTCAAGCTTGTTTGCCGCCCTGATGGCAATCGCCGGAGCGATATTGCTGATGGCGCGCTACAAGGCGATCAACCTTAAGTTTGCCGAGAACTGGGAAGAGGAGTACCAGGTTAGCGGATCGGCTGCTGTTGGAGATAAGGCAGAACCTGACAATGAATCCACGGCCGGAAAGCAGACGGCAAATAAAGGATCTCTGATTCAGAAGAAAGCGCGAGAGAGGATGGCGGAACGCAGGGCGGCGAGGGAGAAGAAATCATCCTAAAGGTTTGCCCAATACGTTGAAGATTGCGTTGTCGGGTCTATGACTTCCCCGCAGTGAGATGATCTGAATAAAAAACTCCCGGGATACGGGAGTTTTTGCTTAATCGACTGCGGAGACCCTGACCGTCTGCGGTTCCACACCTGATTCTTCATGCTCGCGTCGATCGAAGCCGAAGCGCTCGAAGATATCGCCGTAGATCTCGACGATCTGCTTCCGGCTAAAGCCCATCTCCTGGTAGGAATAGACGTGGTCGGTTTTGAACGTCAGCGTCTCCTTGACGGCCTCGTCCACGATAATATCGAGCCCGGGCTTGTCTGGGTAGCCAAACTGCTCATAGAACGAGCGGATCACCAGCTCCGGGCGCTGGATCAGGTCATCGTAGTTCAGGATCAGGTGCCGGGGTGATGGATGCGAGTCGATGTATTGAAGCGGATAGCGGTACCAGTGCTGGGTGAAATCCAGGATCTCGTCCAGATACAGATATTTTTCCTCAGGCTCGGTGAAGACACGCCTGGCGTAATTGATCCATGAGATGGTGGAGGGGAGCATATCCAGCGGGTTGCGCGCCAGGTAGATAATGCGTGCATCCGGAAAGAACTCGAGCAGTGTTTCGATCTTGGGGCTGAAGGCGGGATTCTTGGCGACGAAATACTTCTTCCCTGTCGCATACATGTGGCGCTGGAGCATCGACTTGTAGAACGTCATGATACGGCGCTTATGTTCGGGCGAGAGAGCCTCGTCGAAGTGCTGGTAGTTCGGCAGTTCGTCCATGAACGGGAACAGGAAACTGACCCAGAATGAGTCCCAGATATGGAGCAGGATGTTCTCATCCTCCTCCGGCTGGAAGAACGAGATGCGGTGGATCTTGAACTGGCCAAGCGTGCGCCGGTCGAATTCATAGAGCAGGCGGTGTACATGTCCGCCCAGTTTTTTGTCGAGCCGCGAAAAGAATTGTGTGATCTTCTTTTGAGTGACAGACGGGGTAAGGTAGATATCCCAGGTGGTCAGGCTGGTGAAGGTCTCGATGTCACGGGAAAGCAGGCGATGGAGAAAGGTGGAGCCGCTGCGTAAATTGCCAAGGATAAAGAGCGGCTTTTCGATAAGCTGGGTTTTGTGTCCGGGAAAGAAGACGTCATCCAGAAAGAAACACAGCCAGTGGATGAGCTGCCCAACGGGCCAGACGGTGTAGAAAAGCAGAAGGAATATAATTCGCTTGCGTGTCAGACGGGCGGGAGTGTTTTCGGATGCAAAAAGAGAGCGGTAGGTTGTTCGCCAGAACAGGCGGAAATTAAAGGACATTCGGTTTGAGAGTTCCTTACCTTGCAGGCATGGAAAAAGCCCGCAGGGGCTTTCTCAATGACAATTCTATCAGGGTTTAATCGTTTTTACTGTCTGAAGATGCGAGCACAATGCCTCCATGCAATCTAACGATGTGCAGTTTTATTTTGTGATGCTACAAGCAGGTTTCGGATGCCGGTCGCGGGTGTTTTCTTAAAAGTGCAGAGTATGTCCCTAATTTGCGTTCCGTGCCCTATCCCTGCATATAATGCCGGAGTATAACATTTGGAGGTGATCATGAAGAAAAAAGTACAACTTAACGGCAGACATTGGGAAACAGGCAGCATTCACAACGCCATGGCCCTGCAGGACATCAGGGCACCGCATACCGGCCAGCCCTATAGCGAGGCGCTTCTGCTCGGCGTCAGTGGCGGAATTGCGTTTGGTTATTTCACATTCGAATACAAGGGTTATCTGCCCCATGTCGCGATTCTAACCCGCAATACATTCAGCCCCTTCGCAACGATCCTCGAGCGGCTGGGCATTGCCCAGGACGTCCGGCAGACGAACAAGACGGAGATCGCCGAGAAGAATTTGCAGAACGCGCTCGACATGGGGCTCTTCCCGATCCTTTGGGCGGACCAGTTCAGCCTGTCTTACAACGATCTGGAACCGGGCGATATGATGTGGAGTCCCATGCCTGTCGTGGCTTTGGATGCGGATGAAACCAGCGTGCGGATCGCAGACCGTTCCAGCCAGCCCTTCCACGTCTCCATGCCGGAACTGACGAAGGCACGCGGCCGGATCAAGGATGACAAATACCGGCTGATCACACTCGATGCGCCTCAACCCGCCAAGCTGGCGGCCGCGGTCCACAAGGGCATTTGCCAGGCGATCAGCCTTTTCACCGAGGATCCGCCACGCGGCGCACGCGACAACTTCGGATTTGCAGCCTATGAAAAGTTCGCCGATATGCTGGTCAACAAGCGCAACAAACAAAGCTGGGAGCGGTTATTTGCTCCCGGCGCCCGCATGGTTCACGCCCTGGCCGGATCTTATTACCAGCCAGGACTCTATCAATGGATCAATACCTGGGGCTCCGCGGATGGCGCAGACCGCGGCCTGTATGCAGACTTCCTGGAAGAGGTCGTACAGATCCTCAAGCGGCCCGGGCTCAATGCAGCCGCGGAAAAATTCCGTGAGAGCCACTCTCTGTGGCGGAAGCTTGCAGAAGCTGCGCTGCCCGAGGATGTCCCGCTGCTGGGTGAGAGCAGAAAATTGATACAAAAGAAGCATGAGCTCTTCATCAAAAAAGGTGAATCAGCTTTGCCTGAGATCAAGCAGATCAATACACGCCTCCGGGAATTGTTAAAAGATTCCGAAACGGAGTTCCCACTTTCCAGCGAGGAGGCCGCCGATCTGCGGGCGAGCCTGCGTGACCAATTGCTGCAGATCTGTGCCGTGGAAAAGCAGGCTGTGGACCTTCTGCAGGGTGCGATCGTATAAAACAGAACGGGCGGCCTGGGCCGCCCGTTCTGTTTTATTGGCTTTCCACCATTTCCTTGAACCGCTGCATGTCCCTTTGCATTCGTGCGACATAGTTTTTCTTTAGCAGGGGGCCCAGGATCTTCATGATCAGGGTCTTGAATTTATATTTCGTCTCTATGACCCACAACGTCTGCCCGTCCCCCTGGACGATGAACTCGTTTTGGATCGAATTCTCGGCAAACTGATTTTCGTACACCCCCTGGAAAAGGTCCGGCTCGCGGCGCTGGGTGATCGTTTCCATTAACGTAAACTCACGTTCATTTTCCCTGTAAGTCAGTTTTGATACCGCTCCCGGCTGTCCCGGGGTACCACTGACAGGCTCGAACCGGATCAAGGACGGCTGCCAGACCTTCATGTTTTCCGGGTCATCGAACGCTTTCCAGACATCGGCCTGGGATTTTTGGATGGAAAGCTCGAGCTTGAATCTCATAGCCCTCTCCAGTGATTAGTTGCGAAGGAATTCGAGTGTGCGGTCCCAGGCCTGTTCCGCAGCTGTGGGATCGAACTCGGGACGATCCTCTTCGAAGAACCAGTGCGCCAGTTGAGGATAGATATGGAAGGATGGGTTCAGACCGGCGGCGCGCATGTCCGCTTCGACGCTGCGGATTCCCTCCATGGGTTCCCACTCATCCGCATCCGAAAAATGGCCAAGGATCTCAGCCCGGATCTTTGCATAGTCTCCTTCACCGATCCCGTAGAACAAAACCATCTTCCCGACTGCCTCCGGCCTCTCGCCTGCCAGGCCCAGGGACCAGGCCGCGCCCATCGAGAATCCGATCAACGATAACGGCTCTTTCCTGACCTCTGGCCGGGCGCGCAGGAAATCAACAGCCGCGCCAACGACCGCTTGTTTCCGACTGGAGTCCAGCTCATCCATTATTTGTTTGGCTTCATCAATCGTTGTCGCAACCCTGCCTTCGTTCAGATCGGGAGCGAACACGGCAAATCCTTCCGATGCCAGACGGTCACAGACACTCTTGAAAAACGCATTCAATCCCCACCAGGCATGCAGCACCAGTACACCCGGCGCATCCGGCTGGGAGGGCAGGGCCAGATACCCATGGGCCGGTTGGCCATCCACATCGAACGAGATCATTTGTCCGCTCATGATTCACTCTCCTCTTTAAATTTTTCCGCGCCTTTGCGGGTCAGCATTTCCAGCTCCTTGAACAGCTCAGGCTCCACCTTTTTGAAATTGAAGCAGGATTTTCCCTGCATATGTTTTTGCAGCTCAGGGGAGATATCCTTCAACAATTCTGGATACATATAAACGGGCATCAAGTAAAACGAGACATAATTCTTCTTGATCTGCGCCGAGCCGAAAAACAGCTCTTTCTTCCATTTCTCGCTGTAGGGGCCATCGAGATAGTAGGTACCAGGCGTGTCCGTTTTGACGGTCAGGCCCTGGGCATGAGCTGCAAGGATTTTCTTTAGCTGTTCAAATACGCGGGGAAAACCTTCCTGCTCGGGCATCCCTTCCTCCTCTATTTAGACCATTAAGGCGCGGCAACCGTCACACGGATATAGATGGGATCGCCGAATGGATTCCCCCTTGGGTCATAGGCCTGCCAGGCGCTCTCGTACACGCCGTCTGTGAACGGGGCGGTAAAGACGATCTGGATGGTGGCTTGTGTCCCGGCCTTGGCAGGATAGAGCATTACCTCTTCCGGCGCGCCCAGTACGGCTCCCCCGAGATGGCGTAAGCGGTAGGATGCGTCCCAGTGACAGGTGCCGGTATTTTCGACCAGCCACTGCTTGTCCATGTTGGAGCCGTAGGTGACGAATGAATTATCGGTGATCGTCACATCATCGATAAAATTGAGGTCGCTGACACAGTCCTGTGGGTTCGTGGTCGGGATTATGGTGGGCAGGGGAGTGGATTGAACAACGACCGCCTGCTTCGTCGGCTGGATGATCAGGGTCGGTTCGATCAGCGGCGGCTCCATCGTCGG
>DATAKV010000563.1:0-4690 GCA_036261375.1 Anaerolineales bacterium | reverse complement strand
CCTGGAGTGGGAACCGGATGAAATTCGCTGGTATGTAGATGATGTTCCATTCCATTCGACGACAGAATGGTTCACCACCGGCAGGAAGGATGCCCAACAGCCCGCTCCCTTTGACCAGGATTTTTATCTCCTGATCAACGTGGCCGTCGGCGGACACTGGCCAGGCAGTCCCGATGAAACAAGCGTCTTTCCCCAAATGCTGTACGTGGATTATGTGCGAGTCTATCAGCATCCGCAGTAGTCTGGCTGCTGCTCCTGTTTCCGCTGGATAAAACGGCGGTTCCTGGCCCGGCTGACAGGTTCACACGGCCGGAACAGAACGTATTCGATTATTCTGATAAATCCTTTATTTGCCATAGATCTTTTTCTTACGTTCACCTTGTATTTTACAAAGTGACGAAGTATAAAATTTTGGAGTATTTACATGGCAAATGGTTTCGATACTGTGCTCACCAGCAGTGACCTGAGCCTGGAGCGCGTCCTGAAGGCCGGCCTGCCGGTCGCAATGATCTTTTACGACCGGGAACTGCCATCCGAGTACCGGCAGACCCTCGACGAACTGGCGCGGCGTTATGCAGGCCGGGCATTGCTCGTCCGGCTGGCGCGCAGCGATGCGCCGCAGGCCATCTCCCGCTATAACCTCTCCCGGCTTCCGGCGATCGTGACCGTACGCGATGACCGGACAGTGACCCGCCAGGACAGCTTCCTCTCCAGGGACGCTGCCCGCCACGTTGCCCACCTTCTGGGCGAGGGACCTGCACCAGCTGTGCAAAGCTCGATTGTGAATCCGGAAAATGCAACGGGACCCATATCCGTTGGCGCTCAGGATTTCGATCGGGAAGTGCTGCAATCTGACCGTCCTGTGCTGGTCGATTTTTGGGCACCCTGGTGTGCTCCCTGTCGAATGGTCGCGCCAACACTGGAAGCCCTGGCCAGGGAAAAGTCCACTGCCTTGAAAGTGGTCAAGGTCAATGTGGATGAGAACCCTGGTCTGGCGAGCCGGTATCGAGCTATGAGCATCCCTACCCTGCTTATTTTCAAGGGCGGCCGTGAGGTCGACCGCTGGGTCGGCGCCCAGCCCGAACCTGTCATCCGCAGCCGGGTGGCGCGCTGGATCCAGGAGGAACGTCAGGCCGCCTAGCAAATCGCTTACAAGGAGGTACTGATGAACAACCCATCCACCCTACAACGACTTCAGGATCTGGAGTCTCGCTATATCGCTCTCGAGCAAAAACTTCCCGACACTCCTGAGAGGGAGGCTATATCCGTTCTCCACGCTATGTTCCAGGAAGGTCTGCGGTCCGGTTCACCTCAATTCGGAGATGGCAATGCCGCCCGGACTTCGGACGTCACTCTGGAGACGATTGCCAACCTGTACAAGCAGGCGCCGGCGATGGAAGGACAGGTTGAAAATACCGGTTTGCCTGTGGGGTCAAAGGCTCCGGATTTCAGCCTGCCCGATTCCAATGGAAAAATGGTACGCCTATCCGATTTTCGTGGCAGGAATGTGGTCCTGGTCTTCTATCCACTCGACTGGAGCCCCGCCTGCAGCGACCAGCTGAGCCTGTACCAGAGTGAGCTTTCCGAGTTCGAAAGGCTGAATGCCCAGCTGCTATGCGTCTCGGTGGACAGTCTGTACAGTCACGGCGCTTGGGCTGCCGTCCGCGGGTTGAGCTTCCCTCTGCTGGCAGATTTTCATCCCAAAGGACAGGTGGCCCGCCTGTATGGCGTCATGCGCGATTCGGATGGTTTCTCGGAGCGGGCTTTGTACGTCATCGATGCAGATGGCTACATCCGCTTCAGCCACATATCGCCACAGCTGAGCCACATTCCCGATATCTATCAATTGATGGAGCAGCTGGAGGAGCTGCAGAAGAGCAACGCCGGTGCCGGAGCTCGTTAAGGAGGCGATATGTTCACAAGACAACCTGCACGCACATACAGGCCGGCGTACCGCTCGAATGTTCCAGTGGTGGTCTATGGAACCGGTTGGTGTGCCGCCTCCCAAATGGTACGCCGCTACCTGGACCGGCTTGGCGTACCCTACGTCTATCGCGATATGGAATACGATCGGGCAGCAGTACGCCAGGTCCAGTGGTGGACCGGCGGTTCGTTCAGCCATCCAACGGTCCAGATCGGAGGTCAGATCCTGGTCGAGCCAACCCTGGATGAGCTGGACTGGGCGCTCAGCCGGGTTGGGATCCTCTGATACCCCGCAGCCAAGACCCAGATGAAAATCGCCCTTGAGCGATCTGTCTCAAGGGCGATTTATAATTACCGGCAAGAGGAAAGGATCCATTCCATATGCAAATCGATTTTTCATCTTCAGGAGGGGTTGCCAATCAGGAGCTGTCCTACCTGGCCGACACGAATACCCTGCCACCAGAACAAGCCGGAGAAATAGCGGCGCTTGTGGAAAGCTCCGGCGTGTTTGAGCTTCGTCAGGAGGATATCAATCCCAGTGTCACCGTGGGCAGGGCAGATGTGATCACATACCGTCTCGCCGTATCGGACGGGGCCAGGCGGATCAACCTGTGGCTGAATGATGTGACCGCCCCAGCCTCGATCCGTCCGCTGCTGGCATATCTGCAAAAGCTGGCACAGGAGCAGAAAAGTGCCGGATAAGCGCCCCTAGCGCGCCAGCATCTCCTCCAGCCGGCTTTTCACACCCGGCCATTCCGTATCCAAAATGCTGTAGAACACAGAATGACGGATATAGCCATCTGGCAGGATCATATGGTTGCGCAGCACGCCTTCCTTCACCGCACCGATGCGCTCGATGGCCCGCTGTGAGCGCTCGTTGCGCGAGTCAGTTTTTAATTGCACGCGGATGCATTCCAGCGTTTCAAAGGCGTGGCGCAGCAGCAGGTATTTGCATTCGGTGTTGACCGGTGTGCGCTGGAAATCGGACCCATACCACGTACCGCCGATCTCCAGGCCCCGATCCTTTGGCATGATGTTCAGGTAGCGTGTGGCACCCGCCAGGCGTCCGGAGGCAAGCTGGATGGCCACAAAAGGCAGGTCGGTTCCTTTTTCGGCGCGCGCAAGAATGTCTCTTACCCAGCTCCGCATATCCTCTTCTGAATTCATATCGCCGTACAGCATGAAGTGCCAGAACGGCTGGCCCACGCCGATCTCTGCCAGAGCCGGGATGTGCTCCTCGGTCATCGGCTCGAGGCGCACATGAGTGCCGGTCAGAACGATGGGTTTCACTTCCATGTCAGCCATTCCTTTTCTTCGGTATCCTGGGTGGGAAGATAAGGCATTGCCGGACCGTCCACGCCGAGAAATTCTGCCAGAGCAGCGCGCATCGCGGTACGATCGTCCCACAGATGCTCCCGGCCGCCAAAACACATGGACTGCTCATGGCCTTTCCCGCAGGAGAGGACGATGTCGCCGGGACGCGCCAGCCTCAGGGCAAAGCGGATCGCCTCGCCCCGATCCGCGACACGCCAAAACGTCTCGCCCTCTCGTCCCCCTCTGGACCTTGCGCCCTCTGCCATTTCCTCCAGGATTCCGTCCAGCGACTCCGTGCGCGGATCCTCGGCCGTCAGCACTGTCAAATCGGCCAGTTCTGCCGATGTCTCGGCCATCATTCGCCGTTTCGCCTTGTCGCGCAATCCAGCCGAGCCGAACACTGCGATCAATCGTCCCTGGTCCTCTGCCCCCTTTTCCCTTAACATGGCTCTCGCCGCTTCCAACGATACCTTCAACGCGTTCGGAGTATGGGCAAAATCCACGATGGCAGTAAAGTTCTGTCCCATATCGATCCGTTCCATCCGCCCGGGAATCCCTTCCAGCGAAGCAATGCCTTCGGCGACGATCTCTGCCTGTATTCCCAAACCATAGATGGCCGTGGCCAGCGCAGCCAGGCAGTTCGAAACATTATAGGCTCCCACCAATCGACTCGAGACGCCTACGCGAAAGTCTTTGCTCTCAGCAGTGAAGAAGGTGCCCGAAGGATCGTATTCGATCTCCACAGCACGAACGTCAGCCCCCTCTCCCAGCCCGTAATTGATCTTGTTCACCTGGATGAGATCATTGAGGAAATCGAACGACTTCATATCATCGCGGTTGATAACCGCCAGTCGCGGATTCCCCTGCAGCTTTGGCTGCGTAATCGCGAGGCTTGAGAACAGCCTCGCCTTGGCAGCACGATAATTCTCGTAGGAACCATGTTCGTCCATGTGCTCGTGGGTAATGTTGGTGACCACACCGATATCGAACTCGCAGGCGTCCACACGGTACTGCGCCCAGCCGTGCGAGGTTGTTTCCAGGACAACGTGGGTCAATCCTGCCTCCACCATGCGGGCGAGATATTTCTGCACATCATGTGCATCCGGGGTTGTGACGTGAAACCCCGTGTCCAGCACTTCATCCCCAATCACGGCGTTAACCGTGGAAACCATCCCCGCCTTCAGGCCTGCAGCGAGCAGGATCTGGTAGATCAGATTCGTTGTGGTGGTCTTGCCATCGGTGCCGGTCACGCCGATCACCGTCAGCTTGCGGCCGGGCCAGTCGTGGAACGCGGCCGCGATCCAGGTCAGGGCACGCCGCGGGTCTTCCAGTCGAACGTACGGGACAGCCAGCCCGTCCATCTGCCGGTCCCCCACGACGGCTGCCGCACCACTGTCGATCGCTTTCGGGATGTAATGGTGGCTGTCCACATTGCCGCCCTTCATCGCTACAA
>DATAKV010000562.1:0-8645 GCA_036261375.1 Anaerolineales bacterium | reverse complement strand
AGCTTACCTATTCCACGGCCTTCGTTGTCGATCAGGAAAATGTCGAGAGCGGAGAGGAATGGTACCGCCAGCCGAACGGCACGGGACCCTACAGGCTGCGCGAATGGGTCCGCTTCGAGCGGATCATCTACGAAGCCAACCCCGACTTTTACCTGGGCAAGCCGTCCATTCCCTATGTGGTCTACCAGCTCTATTCAGGCATCGGGATTCGCCTGTATGAATCAGACCAGATCGATATCACCGGCATCAGCCGCTACGATGCAGACCGGTTCCTGAATCCCAGCGAACCGTTGCATGATGAATTGATCAGCGGCGTGAATCTGTGTACGGGCTACGTTACCTTCGATACCACGCAGCCGCCATTCGACGATGTCAATGTCCGTAAGGCATTCAGCGTGGCATTCGACCGCCAGAAATATCTGGATGTGGTCCTGGGCGGGCACGCCCTGCCAGCCAGCGGCCTGTATCCGCCGGGTCTGCCCGGGTACAACTCCGAGTTACGGGGCCTGCCCTATGACCCCGCCCAGGCGCGTGAGTATCTGGAACAATCGAAGTACGGCGGGCCTGACGGTTTACCGCCCATCGTTTTCACCGACGGAGGCATAGGAACCTATGTCAGCCCCAGCGTCTCTGCGATGGCCGAGATGTGGGAGCAGAACCTGGGCGTGACGATCACAGTCGAAAACCTGGAACCGAACTATTACCTTGAGCAGATCTATTCCGGGAACCACGGCCAGCTCATCAGCGGAGGGTGGTGCGCCGATTATCCTGACCCGGAGAATTTTGCGGATGTGCTCTTCCACAGCGAGTCGGGACAGAACAATGGCGGGTATGTGAATCCGGAGCTGGATGCGCTGCTCGAACGGGCCCGGGTCGAACAGGATGTGGCCCGCCGCATCGCCATGTATCATCAGGCCGAACAGATGCTGGTGGACGATGCGGCCGCGCTGTGGACCACGCATTCGTTTTCCTATGAATTGGTTAAACCGTATGTGCAGGGGTATGTATTTACGCCGATCGATATCCCGATCCTGCGGTATATGTGGCTGGAAAATAAATAATGATAAGGTAGAGACGTTGCAATGCAATAGAGACGTTGCAATGCAACGTCTCTACGGCCGGGCCTCGACGGCAAATTCAACGTGGGAAATCGTCCCACCGATGCTGGATAACATGAATTCAAACGGCAGGTTTCCTCCCGCGGCCAGACCGTCGTCCCATTCCCAGCGGCGGACACCGATTACACGTCCCGCCTCGTTATAGGCCGTCGCGGCCACCCAGACCTGGGAGGCATTCGAGACACCCTCCGGGAGCAATACCTGCCCATTGACGAGGGCGCTGCGTCCATCGGCGTTGACCTGGACAAGGGTATTGCTGACCGTTGCAGGCAGATAACGTTCATCACCCGGCAGCAGCCGGATTGCGGTTAATAACTGCACCTGCGGTTTGGCATCGAACGGAACATCCGGGGGAAAGTAAACCGTCAGCGGCAAGGAGGAGTTGGGGGGAAGGATGTTCAACGGCAGCAGGGCCGTCTGGCTGGCAAGGGATGAATTGTCAGAATCCACCAGCGTCACCTGGGCGCTGATATTTTCCATGAAGTCTGAAAAATCATTATGGACCAGCACAAAACACCACTTACCCCGGTCTGCGGTTGGGTAGCATTCGATCTGTTCCACGGTGAACGGCACAGGGGTCGGTGTAGGCTCACCGGATGGATTCTCAGGGTTGCTGGGGATCTTAATGACCTGCCCGATGGACATGGCATTAGGCGGGATCTCCGGATTGGCGGCGATCAGGTCATCCATGGAGACACCGAACTGCAGGGCAATGCTGCTGATCGAGTCGCCGGACTTCACGGTGTAGGTGAACGGAGTCGGGCTGGGCAGCGGTGTTTCTGCAGCGACCAGGCCCTCGGGAGTCTGAACCGGTTCTATTGTGGCACTGGCTGTGGAGGTCAGGAAGGGAGTGAGCTGATCGTTCGAAAAAGCGACTTGTGTCTGCTGAGGCGCACAGGCAGTCGTAAACAGGAGAAGGAACAGGATACGGCGCATGGGAAGATTATAATGGTACAAAAAATTCTGGAGGAAACATGGAATATCGTCATCTGGGCAAGGCGGGGATTCAGGTCAGTGAGCTTTCTTTCGGGTCGTGGGTCACGTTCCATACCCAGGCGGATGTGGATGCCGCCATAGAAATGATGGCTGCCGCGTACGATCATGGGGTCAATTTCTTTGATAACGCCGAATCGTATGCGGGCGGTGAGTCGGAACGGGTCATGGGAGAAGCGCTCAAGAAGCTGGGATGGCGGCGGAGCAGTTATCTCGTCTCGACCAAGTTTTATTGGGGATTGAACGATGGCGTCAACGAGCATCACACCCTCAATCGTAAATATTTGATCGAAGCCATCAACGGATCGCTCCAGCGCTACCAGCTCGAGTACGTGGATCTGATCTACTGTCACCGCCCCGATAAGACCACGCCAATCGAGGAGACGGTCTGGGCGATGCACAATATCATCGAATGGGGCAAGGCCCTGTACTGGGGCACATCGGAATGGTCCGCCGCCGAGATCGTGGCAGCGATCGAGATCGCCGAGCGCCATCACCTGCACAGGCCGGTGACCGAACAGCCGGTCTACAACCTGTTCGAACGCCGCCGCTTCACGCGTGAATATGAGCGCGTGTACAAGGAATACGGCTACGGCACGACGATCTGGAGCCCACTGGCCTCAGGCCTGCTAACAGGCAAATACAATCAGGGGATTCCTGAAGGCAGCCGCGGCGCGCTCAAGGGATATGACTGGCTGCGCGAGGAGCTGACGGACAAGGAAAAGCTGGCCAGGGTCCAGGCGTTGGAGCCGATTGCCCGGGATCTCGGCTGCAGCCTCTCGCAGCTGGCGATCGCCTGGTGCCTGAAGAACCCGTACGTCAGCACGGTCATCACCGGGGCGAGCCGGGTGGAGCAGGTGCATGAAAACATGAAGGCGAGCGAGGTCGCGCCCAGGCTCACAGCAGATGTCATGGAACGGATCGTGGCGATTTTCTACGGCAAACAGGAGGAGGACGAAGAGTAGACCCGGATGGATTGAAACGCTTTACAACCTTAAAGTCTGGCAGAAATCGGCCAGACTTTTTTATCCAATAAGAGGAAATACAAGTACACTATGCAATAGGATAAATTAGGGCAATATACATGACATTCATCTGAGGCCCTTCTCAGTGAGTATTAATCTCTACATGTACAATATACGAGCATTCAAATTTATGTATTTTTATGCCATTCCACATCGGAGGAAGACATGCAATTCAACAAGTTCGTATTCGGCGGCATCCTTATTCTTGGGGCTGTCGTCTTTTTAATTTGGAGCTCCACCGCCGCCACGCAGGAATACTTCATGACCGTGGATGAGCTCAACGCCAAGGGGTCGAGCGTGATCGACAAGAACCTGCGCCTCTCCGGTGCGGTGCTCGGCGAATCGATCCAGTATGACGCCGATACGCTGACCCTGAGCTTCGACATCGCCCACGTCCCTGCTGACACGGTCGATATCGAGACCGAGGGAGGGCTGGCCGAGGCCCTGCACATCGCAGTGACCGATCCCTCCCGCGCCCGCATGAAGGTTGTGTATGTCGGTCCCAAGCCCGACCTGCTCCGCCACGAGGCCCAGGCGATCATGACCGGACACCTTGGTGAGGACGGTGTATTCTACGCCGAGGAGCTGCTGCTCAAGTGTCCTACCAAGTATGAAGAGGCCGTGCCCGAGCAGGCCGGTTAGGAAGACCTGAACCCTAAAGGACGGTTTCGGCCTTTAGGGTTTTTAATAATCGAAGGAGTTTCTTCATGATCGCAAACATAGGGTTTGGTGTTTTAACCGTATCATTCCTGACGACCCTCTACAGTGTGTTTGCTGCCATTTATGGTGAGCGCACTAAAAACCCGGCCTCCGTGGAAAGTGCACGCCGCGCCATGCTCTTGACCTGGCCGCTGCTCACCATCACTGCAGGCATCCTGATCTATCTGCTCGTCAACGATCACTACGAAGTGCAATTCGTCTACGAAGTGACCAGCCGTAGCATGCCCACCTATCTGAAGATTACAGCCTGGTGGGGCGGACAATCCGGCTCGCTGCTGTTCTGGTCCTGGCTGATGTCGGTATTCACTTCTCTGGTGACTTTTCGCAAGTGGGACCGCGACCGCGAGTTCCTGCCGTGGGTGATCGTGGTCTCGGGCATTACCATGGCCTTCTTCCTGGGCATGAACCTGTTTTTCGAAAACCCGTTTGCGCAGCTTTATCAGACCTTTGAGGGAATCGGCCCGCACACCTTCCAGCCGGCGAACAGCGTCTTGTTCACCCCGGCCGATGGGCAGGGACTGAACCCGCTTTTGCGCCATCCGGGCATGGTCATCCATCCCCCGATGCTGTATCTTGGATTTGTCTCCTTCGTTATCCCGTACGCTTTCGCCATCGCCGCGTTGATCACAGGCCGCACCGACGATCGCTGGATCCGCCTCACCCGCCGCTGGACCCTGTGGGCCTGGCTGTTCCTGTCCTTCGGACTGGTTCTGGGCGGACGCTGGGCCTATGATGTGCTCGGCTGGGGCGGCTACTGGGGCTGGGACCCGGTCGAGATCGCCGCTTTCATGCCCTGGCTAACCGGCACTGCTTTTTTGCACTCGGTCATGATCCAGGAGAAGCGCGGCATGCTCAAGCACTGGAACATGCTGCTCATCATCCTGACCTATGACCTGGTCATTTTCGGCACATTCCTGACCCGCTCGGGCGTGCTCTCCTCCGTCCATTCGTTCGCCCAGAGCGCGATCGGTCCGCTGTTCTTTGTTTTTATTGCAGCCACCCTGATCACCTCCGTGGCGCTGATCATCTATCGCTGGAAGGACCTCAAGTCCGAGACCCAGATGACATCGCTGCTCTCACGCGAGGCGCTATTCCTTCTCAACAACCTGTTGTTCATGAGCATCCTGGTGGTCTGTTTCTGGGGCGTGATCTATCCTCTTATTTCCGAGCTCTTCACCGGTGAGAAGGTGACCGTGGGACCGCCGTTCTATGAGCGAGCCACCTCTCCTCTGTTCGCCTCGCTGCTGTTCCTGATGGGCGTGGCGCCGCTCTCGGCCTGGGGTCACTCCACGGTCAAGACGCTGGGACGCGCCATGTGGAAGCCGATCATCGGCGCGGTCATCATTACCGCGCTGGTCTTTGCCACCTACACCCAGAAGGTCACCGCCCTGATCGGGTTCTTTATCATTGCCCTGACCATCCTGGTCACAGTCTATGAGTACTGGCGCGGCGCCGCAGCCCGGCAGCGCAGCCAGGGTGAGAATATCTTTACAGCCTTCTGGAACCTGACCGGTCGCAACCGCCGGCGCTATGGCGGCTATATCATCCACATCAGCATGATGCTGATGGCGATCGGCATCCTGGGCATCGAGATGTTCCAGAAAGAGACACAGGGGACGCTGGCTGCCGGCGAGTCGCTGATGATCGACGGCTATGAAGTGCGTTACCGCGAGATCGCTTCCTGGGATAACCCCCCGGCCGGCGTGAACTATACCCGCTCGGTGGTGGATATCTACAGGGATGGGGCATATCTAGGGCAGCTCAACCCGCGCATCGACTACTACTTTGACTCACAGCAGACCATGACCATCCCCGGGAATCGTTCGACGCTGAAGGACGACCTGTACATCCTGCTCGTGAACTGGGAGCCTGCCACTGCCACGGGAGCTACATTCAAGATCTATGTCAATCCGCTGGTGAACTGGCTGTGGTTTGGGAGCCTGCTCTTCCTGGTTGGGATCGTCATTGCCGCCTGGCCGGAGAAAGAGACTGAGCCGGCCGCGGTTCGAGTTCGAGCCCGTGCCCAGCAGCCCAGCGCGGCGGATTAAGGTATATACGTAGACAGGGAAACAGGGACTCACAATGCAATTTCACAGGATGATTTATCTTGTACTGCTGATGCTTGTTCTGATGGGGCTGCCGGTCTCCCCCGTCTCGGCGCAGGGACCCGGCCCAACGGACGATGAGGTCAACCGCATCGCCAAACAGCTGTACTGTCCTGTGTGCGAGAGCACGCCGCTGGATGTCTGTCCCACCGAAGCCTGCCGCCAGTGGCGCGATCTGATCCGTCTGCAGCTGGCGGAGGGCAAAAGCGAAGAAGAGATCAAGCAATATTTCGTGACGCAGTACGGTGCCCGCGTCCTGGCCGAGCCGCCGAACCGGCTGGTCTCCTACCTTGTGCCGGCCGTTGCTATTCTGCTCGGTGTATTGCTGCTGGCGCGCGGCTTCCAGATGTGGATGAAGCCGGCCGCGGTGGAGGCCGAGCCGGAGGAAGTGGCGCCGGTCGACCCGTATGTAGCGCGATTGGAAGAAGAATTAAAGAAACAGAAGTGAGGAAGGGCTGCTGCCCTTCCCAACATGGAAAACATCATGACAGATTCAACAACAGTCGCCCCACGACGCGGTGTTCCGCTCTGGGCGCAGATCATCGTCTGGGCCTTTCTGGTGGCCCTGCTGGTCATCGTCGCCATGGGCCTCAATCGGGCCCAGCAGGGAACTGTCCAGCCCGGGCATGTAATCGAAGAGTTTCGATTGCCGCTCTTCAGCGGCTATGAGATCGATGGAAAAAGTGAGATCACGCTCGAAGAGCTGCGCGGCAAGGTTGTGGTCATTAACTTCTGGGCCTCGTGGTGTAAGCCCTGCGAGCAGGAAGCTGCCGAGCTGCAGCAGGCCTGGGAAGAATATGAACCGACCGGGCAGGTGGTCTTTCTCGGCGTGGACTATGTGGATACCGAGCCTGAAGCCCGTGTGTACCTGAGAAAATTCGGCATCACATTCCCCAATGGTCCCGATCTCGCTACGCGCATCTCGCAATATTTCCGCATCAAGGGCGTGCCCGAAACCTATTTCGTGGACCAGGAAGGCGTGCTCCAGTACGTCCAGGTCGGGCCATTCACATCCATCGACCAGATCCGGGCGCAAATCGATCCATTGCTCAAGTAGAGGCAGGCCATGCAGCTCACCGCAATCTTCTTCACACTAGCCATCCTGATCCTGGTAGGCATCTATCTGTATGCGCCGTTCATGGAACGCCGCGCCCGCCGCGTGACCGAGGAGGAGCACGAGCTTTCCTCCCTCCTGGCAGAACGCGACCGGGTCATCAACTCGCTGCAGGAGCTTGACTTCGATTTCAAGCTGGGCAAGATCCCCGATGAGGATTACCCGACCCAGCGCGCCACCCTCATCCAAAAAGGCGCCGATATTTTGAGACAGATCGATACCGTCGCTCCGCAGATCACATCCACCCAGGATGCCGATGCTCGTCTCGAGAAAGCCATTGCCGCCCGCCGGGCCGACGGCGCACTAATCCGCCAGGAAGTCACTGACGACGATATCGAATCCATGGTCGTCGCCCGCCGCAAGGGCCGCAAGGAAAAATCGTCCGGCTTCTGCCCCAAGTGCGGAAAACCGGTCATGGTCACGGATCGTTTTTGTCCCTCGTGTGGGAAATCCTTATCCTAACAGGCTGTCATTGCGAGCCGCAGCGGAGTAATCTCTCGCTGGCATGCAGGCTCGTGATCTGATAAAGGTACTTGATGAAATTACGCACCATTCTCCTACTCGCCGCACTAACACTGGTCGCTTCTGCCTGTAATTTCACCCTGGCAGAAGATGTCACTCCCCCGCCGGGATATGTGGCCCCGACGCCATTGCCGACCCTGGTGCTCTCACCTTCCCAGGCACCGAGCGTGGAGAACGGCCGGTTGATCTATGCCGAGAAGTGCGCGGCCTGCCACGGCGAAACCGGGCTGGGTGATGGCGAGCAGGGCATACAGTTGAATGTCACCGTGCCAGCCTTCGGCCTGCCGGAAATCGCCCGCCCAAAAACACCGGCCACATGGTTCACCACGGTCACTCGCGGCCGCATCGACCGCTTCATGCCGCCGTTCGCCAGCCTGAACGACCAGGAGCGTTGGGATGTGGTCGCCTATGCCATGACCCTGCATATGACCGAAGAAGAGATCAAAAGGGGGAGTGAGATCTTCGAAACAAACTGTGCAGACTGCTCCACCGAGTTCTTCCAGGATCAAACCCGAATGTCTGCCTTGACGGAAATTGATCTGGCGCGTATTGTCCGGCAGGGCAATGAATCTGTCCCGGCCTTCGGTGCTGATTTGAGCGATGATGAGTTATGGGCGACTGCCAGCTACCTGCGGACACTTTCCTTCGATTTTTCAACCGACCTGGCCGAAGCAGCCGTATCCACCGCTACGCCTGAAGCAGCTTCGGTACCTCAGACTCCTGTGCTCGCTGAAGCAGGTACACCCTCCTCCGAGGTGATGCCAGCAGGCACGGAGCAAACTTCGGCTGAGATCGCACCGACAGTTGGCGCCCGGGAGGGATTTGGAACCATCAGCGGAACTGTAGATAACCAGACCGGTGAAGATCTTCCATCCGGTTTCAAGGTCACCCTGCGCGGCTTCGACCATGACGCCGACCCGAGCGCAGGTCCCCAGGAAGTGCTCTCCCAGGAAGCTACACTGGATGAGAACGGTGCCTATCGCTTCGACAATGTCGAATTGGCGGCCAGGCGAATCTTCCTGACCGAGGTCGAAGTGGAGGGCATCCA
>DATAKV010000560.1:0-3980 GCA_036261375.1 Anaerolineales bacterium | reverse complement strand
CCCGGCGGGAAACATCCCCTGGTCAATACCCTGGAAGCTGCGAAGAATGCCTACATGCTGCTGCAGTGCTTCCGCGAGCACAACGGCTACCATGTCCATACACAGCACATATCGAAGGAGCCCGACGCGGCTTTTTTCATTTCCGGCGACCGTGGAACCGACATCCACGACTCGGTCGCGCACTTCGAAGGCGAGCCCATCGTCTACAAGCACACCCCCAATGCCTTCCTGAACACCGAGCTGCTGGCACTGTTGAAGGGCCAGGGAATCGAGCGCCTGGTCATCTGTGGCATGGCCACCCACCTGGCCGTAGAAGCCACCGCTCGCGCCGCCTCCGACTTGGGATTCCAGGTCATCGTGGCGGAAGATGCCTGCGCCACACGCGATCTTCAATCTGGCGATACCACCATCCCCGCTGATCAGGTACAGAGGGCTTCCCTGGCCACCTTAAGATCCTATGGCAGAGTCATGAAAAGCGAAGCCATCCTCGCCACCCTCGCCGCCGAGATGGTGAAGTAATACCGCACTGTGAGGAGCCGGATGCGCAAACGAAGCGCGATCATCAATCAGGATAGCACGAATTAATCGAAAATCTACAATCTAAAATCAAAAATCAAATGACCACTCTCGATCCCGAAAAACAAAAACAGGCAAAACAATATGCGCGCATCCGCCGCCGCTTATGGCTGGTGGACACGATCTTCAGCGCGGTCTACGCCTTGCTCTGGCTGTTCCTCGGCTGGGCTACGTCCCTGCGTAACTGGCTGAGCTCGTTTACCGATAACCAGTGGCTGATGGTCCCTCTCTTCATCGCTGTTTTTGGCGGTATCTATGCCCTGATCAACCTGCCCCTCAGCTACTACAGTGGGTTCGTCCTGCCTCATCGTTTCGATCAATCCAACCAGACGTTTAAGGATTGGGTGATCGATCAGCTCAAGGGATTGGCTGTCGGCCTGCCCCTCAGCCTGCTCCTGCTCGAGTTGCTCTATCTGGCCCTGCGTGTCACCGGCGATCTGTGGTGGCTGTGGGCGGCAGGCGGCATGCTCCTATTTACCGTGTTATTGTCCAACCTTGCCCCGATCCTGATCATGCCGCTGTTTAACAAATATGTCCCACTTGGTGAGGAACACAAGGAACTGGCCGACCGCCTGCTCGAGCTGGCCCGCCGCGCCAATACCAAAGTGCGCGGGGTCTTCAAGTTCGATATGTCCAGGCGGACGAAAGCCGCCAACGCCGCGCTGACCGGCATCGGCAACACCCGCCGCATCGTCCTGGGTGATACGCTCATCAACGAATTCTCCACGGATGAGATCGAAACGGTCCTGGCTCACGAGCTGGGACATCACGTCCATCGCGACATCCCCTTTCTAATCGCCATTGGCACGCTCTCTACCACGTTGAGTTTGTATCTTGCGTCCCTGGCACTGGATTGGGCGGTGGGCTATTTTGGTTTCACCGGCCCTGCGGATATCGCCGCTTTTCCCGCCCTGGGATTGATCTTCGGCGCCTATGGCTTGATCACCATGCCTCTCGAAAACGCCATTTCTCGCTGGCGGGAGAACATGGCCGACGATTATGCCCTGCAGTCCACGGGTAAAAAGGAAGCCTTCGCCTCGGCCTTCACACGCCTGGCAAACCAGAACCTGGGAGAAGTCGACCCCGAGAAGTGGGTGGTCTGGCTGTTCTATTCGCATCCTCCCCTGGGCGAGCGCATCGCCAAAGCCAATAACTGGAAGATGTAAAGCACAAGTCCCTGATGTCAAACATCAGGGACTTGTTGTTTTGATCCTTCGTTCCTTTTCCAGAGGGTAAAGGCCAGCCAGACGCCGATCGCCAGGATCACCAGTCCAAGCAGGAACCCGCTCATATTGTTCAGGAAATCGCTGACCGCCTCCCACTGCGTCCCGAACAGATAACCCAGGCCGCCATAGCCAAAGATCCAGATCGCTTCGCCGGTCAGATCGTAGAAAAAGAAGCGCCGGAAGGTCAGCCCGCCGCCGCCCGAAATCAGGTTGACCGGTACAGCCAGCCCGGTAATCAGGAATCGCGACAGGAAGACCGACATCCCGCCCCAGCGCTGGAAAAAATCCTGAGCCTGGTGCCATCTGTCCGAATGGCCGAAGCGGCGTTGGACGGGATCGCGGGCATAATATCCCATCCCGTAGCTCAGGCAGTCGCCCAGTACCACACAGGTCAGCGCGATCAACCCGGTGGTATGCCAGGGCAGAAACCCCTGCCTGCAGAAGGCGCCCACAGCGATGACGATGAACGTGCCGGGGAAGGGAACGCCCAATGCCCCCAGGAAGACAACAGCTCCCAGAAACGGCGCTCCGTAGTTGATTACTTGTGTTAATAAAAAATCGGACATGAAGAGTTGTTACGGCGTAGCCTCTGTAGGGGATTCATCCGATGTGATGTGCTGCAAGACGACCGTTTTGACCTTGGTTTCCACAATCCCCGGTGTTTCGGGAAAATACTGTGAATTCAATTGCGTCAGGCTTTTGATCTCGTTCCCTCGCTGAGGAATATCGAGCGCCTCATAGAACTCGGACGAGGGAATGTTATACATTCTGGCAATAAACGGGATGGTCATCCAGTCACGGATCAGGTCTGCGTCGGCGGCATCGGGTATCGCTTCCATGAGAACATCCTGGGGCGGGGGATGGCCCCGGACCTCCCGCCAGGCGTAAAAGGCCCGGACGCCAAACAAAGCGACCACGATGAGTCCAATGCCGATCAGGCTGAGGACCAGGAAGCGCACCCGTTTCGGCGTCACGTCAATCCTGCCACTCCAGCTCGAACTCGCCGATGGAGACCGTATCGCCCTCTTGTACGCCTGCCTGGCGCAGCGCCTCCTCCACGCCCAGCGTTGCCATGATCTTCTGGAAACGACGAACGGATCCATCATGCTGCCAGTACGTCATAGACGCTGCCCGCTCGATGGCGGTTCCGGAAACACGCCATTCATGCCCCCCTTCGCGGGTCACTACAAACTCACGCGGATCTTCCTTGGGCTTGTAGACCGGCAGCGGCAGCTCCAGCTCTTCGAGCGGCGGAGTGTCCTGCAGCGTCTGGTAGGCCCGGACCAGCAGTTCGCGTGTGTTGGTGCGCGCCAGGGCAGAGATGGTCATCAACTCCACTTTGAGTTTCTTGAATTTTTTCTGGATATCGCCGAGCTTTTCCTGCACGTCGGGCTGGTCGATCTTGTTGAGGGCCACGATCTGCGGCTTTTTCGCCAGGTTCGGGTCGAAGAGCGAGAGCTCGGAGTTGATCTGGCTGTAATCGGCAACCGGATCCTCCGAGAGACCGTCCAGCAGATGGACCAGGACCCGTGTCCGCTGGATGTGGCGCAGAAAGTCATGACCGAGGCCCGCCCCTTGGGAGGCGCCTTCGATCAGGCCCGGGATGTCCGCCAGCACAACGGTTGTGTCGTCATCGATATTTGCCACGCCCAGGTTCGGTTCCAGTGTGGTGAAGGGGTAGGGCGCGATCTTCGGCCGGGCGTTGGTTAGCATGGATAGCAGGGTCGACTTGCCCGCGTTCGGGACGCCGATCAGCCCGATATCGGCGATCAGCTTCAGTTCCAGCCGGACGCGTCTTTCCTCCGCCGGTGCGCCTTTTTCGGCGGTGCGCGGCACCTGGTTGCGGGAGGTGGCAAAGTGTTGGTTTCCGCGCCCGCCGCGCCCGCCTTTACAGATAGTCAACTGCTGGCCCGCCTCCGTCAGATCGCCGATCAGCTCGTTCGTTTCCGCGTCAAAGATCACCGTTCCTGGCGGGACGTACAGAATAAGGTCCTTGCCATAGCGGCCTGACATTTGGGATGGGCCGCCTTTGATTCCGTCTTCTGCACGGAATTTCTGGTTCTGCCGGAACGAGGAAAGTGTATTCAGCGTGTTCTTCACTTCGAAGATCACATCGCCGCCCTTGCCGCCATCGCCGCCATCGGGGCCGCCCTGAGGCACGAATTTTTCGCGGCGGAA
>DATAKV010000231.1:0-7272 GCA_036261375.1 Anaerolineales bacterium | reverse complement strand
GAGTGCCGATCGTCAATTCTCCAACCAATCCGGTCAGAACCTGGGTGCCTGCACCCAGCCCGATCGCATAAGCACGGGTCATCCAGGCGCGGTGCCGGATCATGTCCCCTCGCCGGATAGCGATAAAACCGTAGATGATGGCAAAGACCATACCTGACCCGAACAGCAGCCGCAATGTATAGAGCAGCATCGCACCGGCGCTAGCCGTGCTGTTCGTACCGGGGTAGAACAGGGTCATCCATACCCCGGAAAGCCCGACGATCAGTCCGCAGGGGACCAGAAGCCACCTCCCGACGATGCGGTGCCAGCCGGTCCCGCGCTGCCAGAGACGGCTCACGAACTGGAACGCGCCCAGCAGGGCATACACGCCCGCGCCTACGATGTGCAGCACGACAGGCAGGGGTGATGCAAAGAAACGTGCGTTGTCTGGCGTGATCTCTGCGCCGCTTGCCAGTTGATTCAGGCGGAAGGCGCCGGCGGCGAGCGGAATAGCGCTGAGCAGGATCAGCCCGATGACGAGCCATACCCACGAACGTTTTCTGGAAGCCGCTTTCGTTTTCGGAGATGCACCGGCGGTTCGGCCTTTTTTGTAGATATTCGTTTCCATTTCTAACTCCTCGAATAAAGGTATACAGGGTGACAAGCGAATGCAGAGTGGGACAAGGCGCAAGATAGCGGCTTGTCCCACATGGAATCTCAGGCGGCCTTGCTCGGTTCCGGCCGGGCAGCTCTCTGCTCAATCACAGCCTCGGATGTGTTCCCGCGGCGCTCAGTAACGAGCGTGTATCCCAGCCAGGCCAGGGCAAGCCCGTTCGGTACCATCACCAGAGGCTGGTACTCAGGTGCAACGAGCAGTGCACCGACAGGGCCTAGCGTGGCGCCGGCGACAAATAAGGCACCGGCCCAGCGCGGCAGGACGCCCGCCCGGAATGTGGCGATACCGAACAGCAGAGGTCCCAAAATATACATGGGTTCGGATATCTTCCATAGTGTGGGGAGGATCCCGAGGTCGATCTCGGTGGGGGCCCCGCTGAACATGCCCAGGAAGCTCTCTACATATGCAGGGGAGGTGCTCGCCAGCTTCGGCAGGATAAACGCTTCAAAGAGTGAAAAGCCGCTTACCATCGTCATCCAGAAGCTGAACAGGATGAAGCCGATCAGGCCCAGCCAGCCAGCCTTTTCTGCCTGCCGGGCGTAGAGCCCCGCCATGCCAAATAGCCCAAAAAAGCCCAGGGCAGTAGCAGCGATATGGGCGTATAGCCAGGCCGCGGTGGTGACGGCTGAAGGCTCATTCACGGGATGTAACGTCCCGATGACGATGAAGCATAGCCCGGCTGCTATGGCAGATGCACCTGCCCAACGCATGAGAGTCGCTGCAGTCATGATTGCTTTGCTCTCTTTGATCGATGTCGTTCCTTTGGCGTTCATTTGCTTTTCTCCTTTTTTGAACTACTAAGATCGGTTTGATTTTCGCTGCCCGGCTTCGCTGCCTGCCCGGGTGGAATGAATACAATATACAAATGGATGTGGGGAGATGTCTTCCCCACATGTGGGGATTTCGTGTGGGGAGATGTAGAGGTGCCGGTGCACCCTAGGAATGGACGCTCGTTTTGGGTTGGGACGGCGAAGAAGTCTGATCGGAAAGGCTCGATGCCCTCTGTTGCCTCCACGGATCGCCAGGCGTCTTCACATACTGTTGGAAGACATAAGCCCAGGGCATCACCAGTGGAACCAACACAATACCCACGAGGTTGTTGATCAGTACCTCTTGAGCGTCCGGAGCTAACTGCCCGGCAGACCATTGGGGGAACGCGAACGCCAGAACCCAGACAGCCTTCCACAGAAACTCGAAGAACAGCAGTGGCAGCATCTTGAGTGGGCGATGAATTCCTACCCCTGCCAGGAGCGCTAGCCCAGCGAGCACACTGAGCACAACGCTGCCCATGGTCGACAAGTTTGCAGGAGGGTTGAAAATCGCGGGCAATTTATAGATTGCCAGCCCAATAGCCATGAACGCATACATGGCTCTCAGTAAATAGAGCCTGAAAATCGAAACCTCGGACCTGGTATTCATAGTTTTGTCTCCTTTTTGAACCGTTAGGATAAGTGTCAGAGATTGACACCCGGCATTGCTGCCTGTTTGGGTTCGATGGAAGACAATATACAAATCAACGTGGGGAGATGTCTTCCCCATATGTGGGGATTTCGTGTGGGGAGAATCCAAAGACCCCGCCAAATTTCTCTGGCGGGGTCTTTGGATATCCTATTAGATCGTTTTATATCAAGCCAAGTTCAATTGCCCGTCTGACAGCCGCCCGACGGCTATTGACGTTGAGTTTGCTGTAGATACTCTTCGTATGTGTACGAACCGTACTCAAAGCGACCACCAGCTCGCGGGCGATCTCCGGACCGGAAAGCTCGGTCCTGAACAGGCGCAGGATTTCAAGTTCCCGCTGGCTCAGGGGCTCTACGAGATTTTCGATTGTTGATTTTCGATTGTCGTTTGGCTGGATCGATGCATGTGGAGATGCCGCTTCACGAGGAAAAGCATCCAGCAATATATCAGCATACAAAATCAGAGGGTGATCCCGCGCTGGATCTTCAATCTTCATTCTTAAATCTTCAATCAACAATCTCACCTCTTCGCCTTCGTCCAGGAAGATACGGATGTAGCCCTCCGGCTTGGCCAGTCTCATGGCACGTTCCAAAGCTGAGAGGCCAGCAGCAAGATCCCCCTGCATGTGGTGCGCCAGCGCCTGCAGCACCAGGATTTCGATCACGCTTCCCACCCTGCCGCCTGCTTCCGCTGCTTCCAGGAGCCGCTTCAGCAGCCCGATCGCCTCCCCAAGCAGGCTCTCTGAAGGATTGCTTCTGTATTGAGCCAGGAGGATCCTGGCCAGCGTGATGTGCTCGAACTCCCGCAGATAATCCAGCTCATCCGCAGAGGACAATCCCCGCCGGTGCGCCCAGTTGAGGGCCTGATCCAGCTTTCCCTGCGCGGCCCATAGGCGCGCCCTCAGCGCCGCGACCGGGCGCACGTTCGGGGAGAAGTCCCCGACAAACAGGGGTTCTGCCTCATCGAGCAGGTCGATTGCGCCGTCCAGGTTTCCCTGAGCCTCCAGGATTCGAGCCATGCTCACGCGCCAGCGATAGGGGTTCTTCGGTAGCTCGTTGAGCTCGCCAAGCTCCTTGCTTTTCAAGAGGTGGCCTGTTGCGGTATTCAGATCGTTACGCTCCCGGTAGAGTTCGCTCAGCCCCACGTGCATATCTGCGGCGCCGCGCAGGGGAGGCAGACCCGGTTTTGTCGCAAGCTGCAGTCCGCCCTCGAAGATGCGTATCGCTTCGCGCAGGCGTCCCTGCGTACGTCGTATATCCGCCAGGGTCACGCCGCCGCCGATCACATCCGAGATGAACCCGGTCCTCTGCAGATGGGCCATACCCTCACTGAACATCTGGTACGCGGTATCGAGATCGCCGCGAGTCCAGGACGCAAGCCCAAGCAGCGATGAGCCGGCGCCCCGCAGGAAATCGTCGTTCTCAGGCGCGAGCTGGAGCAGCCGGCGTGCGTGCTTCATGCTGTTCGCCACATCACCCTGCGCCAGGGCAAGGGCGGCACGGTACATGGCGACCGAGCCGGGCACGCGCTGGAATTCCTCCTGGTCCACGAATTCGGTTTGTTCGCGGGTTTCTGCCGGCATGTCCAGCCAGCGCTCGATATCCTGCAGACTGGACTCCACGCCCTCCAGGGTACCGTTCTGCAATAACGTGCCCGCATAGTGGACGCCGAGCACAGGCCGGCGGCGGAGCACGTCACCGGGGAGCGCCTGGAGCCAGCCGAGCAGGGTGGGTTCCTGCCGGCTCTGGCGCATGACGGGCACAGCCCGTTCGATCAGCTCGGCGGCCCGCTCGAAATCCTCCCCGGCCAGTGCGTGGCGGATCGCATCGTCAACCGATCCGTTCTGCTCGTACCACTCGCTCGCCCGCCGGTGCAGGGCAGGGACCTGCTCAGGCTGCTCCGTCAGCAGGTGCATATGCAGGACATCGGCAAAGAGATGGTGATAGCGATACCAGTGACGCCTGTCGTCCAACGGGATGAGGAAGAAGTTACCTCGTTGCAGGGTCTCCAGCCGCGCCTTGCCTCCAGCCTGGCCCGTGACCGCATCGCACAGCGGGCCGTTCAGCCGCTCGAGGATGGCAGTCTCCAGCAGGAATCTGCGAACCTCTTCAGGCTGGCGCTGCAGGACCTCCTCCACCAGGTAATCCACAATATAGCGATGGTCTCCGGCGAAGGCCTGGATGAATCCGGCAGCGTCCTTCTGTCCCCGCATCGACAGTGCGGCTAACTGCAGGCCTGCGATCCAGCCTTCGGTGCGTTCTTCCAGCGCAGCGACCTCTTCCGCCGAGAGGGAAAGGCCCATCACCTGGTTGAGAAATTGGGCAGCTTCGGAGGGCGTGAAGCGCAGGTCGGCGGCGCGCAACTCGGTCAATTGTCTGCGGACGCGTAAGCGGGGGAGGGGCAGGGCCGGATCCTCGCGGGTGGTGATGACCAGGTGCATGCGAGGAGGCAGGTGCTCGACCAGGAAGTTGAGAGCCACGTCAACCGCTCTCGAATCGACCACGTGATAGTCATCCAGCACGAGGATCACCGGATCCGGAATTATAGAAATTTCAGTAAGTAAAGCTGTCAGGATCGATTCGGCCGGCGCAGGCTGAGACTGCACCGCCTGCAGGGCCTCCAGGGCGCCTTCTCCAATACCTGGCGCAATCGTTTGCAGCGCCGCGACCAGGTAGGTCAGGAAACGGCTCAGGTCGCTGTCCCCTTCATCCAGCGACAGCCAGGCCACTCGATTGACGATTACAGATTTCAGATTTTCGATTTTGCTATCTTTAGTAGCAAATCGTAAATCGTCAATCGAAAATCGCAAATCGTTTACCCATTCACTAACCAGCGTGGTCTTGCCGAAGCCGGCCGGGGCAGAGATGAGGGTCAATGTAGCGCCCGCCGTGAGACCCTCGTCCAGCCGCTCGATCAGGCGGATACGCACGACTACTTTAGGCGGAGGCGGGGGGATGTAAAGCTTGGTGGCAAGAATTGGCGCAAAGGCGGCCATGGAGTAATTATAGTATGCCCCGGTCACAAATTGCGCGGTTTGTGACCGAAGGGTATAGTACGTACGGCCGGTATACCGTTAACATGAGAAACTCGCGAGTATCTCGGCGGGGCCAGCCCTAAAGGGGTGCTGCACGCAGACCCACACCGAGTCGGTAGCGTAGAACAATTCAATTGCGGTTGGCGCCTAAGCAAACTGAGTTTTGAGCAGTATTTTCACGGGCTCGTATTGTTGCAGGTCACAGTCTGTCTTTTATCTTCATTACTTCACACCAATGATAGAATTAATAAAGCAGACTCGGCTTCATCCCGATATTACCCGCTCAATGTCTCAGACTCCTTTCTTCCAATCGTATAACCACATCTTGATCATCGAAGATGATCCGGCGATCGCATCTGTCCTCCAAAAGACTCTTATCAGAGATGGGTTTAACACAGCATGGAAATCCACGGGTAGAGAAGGCTTGGTGCACCTGCTTCGGAATAGCGTACACCTGGTACTGCTCGATCTGCGTCTTCCAGATGGTTCTGGCCTGGATGTTTGCCGGGAAATCCGGCAAAAGAAAATCCGTGTTCCGGTGTTGATCTTGACCGTGCGGGGTGAGGAAATGGATAAAGTACTTGGGCTGGAAATCGGCGCGGATGACTATATGACCAAGCCATTCAGCACACACGAGTTGCTCTCACGCGTGCGCGCCTTATTACGTCGCACCTATGGTGAACTATCCAACGTTGACGCTGAAATCCTCTATATCCGCGATCTCGTCATCGACCGCAGCCAGGGCCAGACCTGGCGCGGTGAACAACCTTTGGATCTGACACCGACCGAATTTCGCTTGTTGGTTTACCTGGCGCGCCACCCCGGACAGGCACTCTCCCGCGCACAGATCATTGAAGATGTTTGGGGATACACTGGGGAGATCAGCGACGATCGCACTGTGAATGTCTATGTCAGGCGCCTGCGCGAAAAAATAGAGCTCAACCCCGACCAGCCTTCCCTGCTGCTGACCGTCCCTGGAATTGGCTACCGGCTGGTCCCCTAGCCCTCTTCAAATCTTCACTCATTAATAAACTGTAACCTGCATGCAATCCGCTTGCAATCTCCTTTTGTGAGAATTGGACAAAAGGAGATTGCAGGGATGAAGCGTTTATGGATTGGTGTTGTCATTCTCGGCCTATTCACAGCATTGGGATGTATCGGCTATCTCGGCTACCAGCGCGCCCAGACTGCACAACTCACGGCTGTGGCTGAACCGCCGACCGTCCCTGTCGAACGTGGCCCGATCAACCTGACCGTCACCGCCCCCGGTCATTTGGTCAATACCAACTCCCCAACGCTTTACATGAGCGCCAGCGGTGTGGTGGCCGCGGTTCTGGTGCGCGGCGGTGATACCGTTCAAGCGGGGGAACCACTGATCGTGCTGGCCAACCCGGAACAATTGAACGCCGACCTCGCGCTTGAGATTGCGGATTCACAGCAGCGCGTAGCCGAGGCCCGGATAGCGCTAGAGAAAGCCCAGCACCAGCGCGCCGCGATGGATCGCCTGCAGGCGATGGATCTGTTGAACGGCAAACCGGCCCGGATCCGTTACGAACGAGCGCAACGCGAGTACGAAAAATCACTCAAGGCTTTTAATAAAGTCGAGAATAAACCGTTGCTCCACCCGGCGCGTGTCCACGCACTGGATGCCCTCATCACAGCCAGGCAGGTTATGAATGATGCGCTCGCGCTGTACAACGGGTACACTGGCACGTTCACGGAAGCCCAGATCATACAGGCAGATACCACCCTTGCCGTCGCGCAGGCAACCCTGCAGCAGGCCAGGAGCCAACTCGCCGATCTGCAGGCGCGCCGGACCGGGCAGACACTCATGGCGCCTTTCGCCGGTGTCGTGTTGGAAGTGATGGTTGAATCCGGCCAGGCGGTCAGCAGCGGGGAAGCTGCCATGGTCCTGATGGACCCGCACGCGCTTGAAGCCTGGACCATGGTGATTGAGGAAGACGTCCCGCTGGTCGAGCTGGGCCAATCGGCAGAGTTGTATATCGATGCGCTTCCTGAAGGCGCAGTGGCCGGCACAGTCAGTCACATCCTCCCGCAGAGCATCCGCGATGAAGACCGGCCCCTGTTTTATGTGATCGTTCAATTGCGTCAGGTGCCCGAT
>DATAKV010000552.1:0-3286 GCA_036261375.1 Anaerolineales bacterium | reverse complement strand
CCGCCAATGGGAATGCAAGCTGGGGGCGGTTATTCGTCATTGCTTCCCCCAAATCTATTTACCTGAGCACAAATTCCTATAGCCTGGAGAGGGTACCTTAGAGTACGGCCTTGAAACGCTGGGGGTTGAGACTTTATATTGTCCGCCTGCTTGCGAAAATGAAAGGTGAAAATCAATAACAGTTTGCTATAATAATCACAAATAAAACCGAAAAGGCAAACCCGTCGAAAGGCGGGGACGCAAAGCCATGGGTCTACCTCCCTCTTCCGGGACACGACAGCCAGGCCGCCGAAGAAATACACGAACGACCTCGGCGAGCCTGGAACACAACCAGGCTCGTTTTGTTTGTACCTTTCCATTCATGTTCGATAAAGGCAAACCCGCTGAAAGGCGGGGACGCAAAGCCACGGGTCTAACGTCACCAGCCAGTGACCACGATCGCCAGGCCGCCGAAAACAAATCCGTTCGGTCTGCGTGTCTGCTTGAGCGCCTTTATCAGCGAGGAAACAATGACGCTCAACCCAGACACCAAAAAAGCCCTGCGAAGTACATCCCTCCTCCTTGTACTATTCGTCTCACTATTTTACAACCCCATCTCCAGCCGGGCATTGGCCAGCAGCGTGGCCCTGCCGGCGTTTTCCGATTTTTCGAAATCGGTCCAGAATAGCGATGGCAAGGCACTGCGTGGAGCCTATGTCGATGATGTGCTGGCTCTCCCGATCGTTCAGCAGCCCAGCGGCAGTCCCGCCTATGTGTCCAATACCGATGGGGAGATCACGCAGTTTGGCATGGCCTCCCAATACGGCAACGTTGGCCTGCTGGCACACAACAACCTGGCAGGGAAATTCTTCTCCGATCTGGCAGTGGGGCAGCAGGTGCGCCTGGTCTATGGCGATGGTAAGATTGAGACTTTCGTCATTACCGAAATTCTGCGCTACCAGGCCCTTCAACCGACCAGCCCCTACAGTTCCTTCCGCAATCTGGACAAGACTAACGACACGTTGACGGCCGAGCAGATGTTCAAGCGGGCCTATCTTGGCGGCCGCCATGTGACCTTCCAGACCTGCATCGAAGCCTATGGTAATCCCAGCTGGGGGCGGCTGTTCGTCATCGCCGTGCCAAAGACAGACTATGTGAGCATGGATGGGGTAAACATGCAGTCCTCGCATTAAGCCCGGTTGTTCTCACGTTCACAAGCCCGCCAATCTACGGCGGGCTTGTTTTATTTCATTGGTTATAATCATAGGATTGGATTGTAGAAATGGCATCTCCACGAAAATCGACAATTACAGATAAGCTTAACCTCTTTAAAAAGGCGTCGGATCTCCCCAGACCCAAGCGGAAGGCAGACTACGAGATCGATTCTGTCGTAGACGGGTTGTACCTATCCACGCGCATTGGCGATGTTTTTGTAGCCGAGAAATGCTTTTCAACAGATTATCTGCATGGCTCCTCTGCCATCCTGTGTTCCTCGTCCTTTTCATTGATCTCGCAGTGGGCACATGATCCCCGCATTGCGGACCTGCCGCTGTCGGCGCTGGCCTTTCTCGATACCGAAACCTCCGGACTGACCGGGGGGACCGGGACATATGCCTTCCTGGTGGGTGCGGCACGCTTTATCGACGGGAAATTCGTGCTGAAACAGTTCTTCATGCGCGACCCTGCCGAGGAGGCAGCTCTGCTGGAAGGGCTGGCCGATTTTCTGGCTCCGGCTAAGGCGCTGGTGACGTTCAACGGTAAAGCCTTCGACGCGCCCATCCTGATTACACGCTATCTGATGAACCGCATGCCCGTTCCTTTCAAAGGATATTCCCACATCGACCTGCTGCCCCTCGCCCGCAGGCTATGGCGGGACCGGCTCGAGTCGCGGGCATTGAAATATCTTGAAGAACATGTTCTGGGCATGAGGCGGACAAGCGAGGAGGTGCCCGGATACGAGATTCCCTGGCTGTATATGGACTATCTGCGTACGCGGGATGCACGCCCGCTGGCAGGCGTGTTCTATCACAACGCGATGGATGTGGTCGCCATGGCGGCCCTGCTAACCCACATGAATGGGATAATCACAAATCCCTATGAGGGGCGCGTGGCACATGGACTCGATTTCATCGCACTGGGCAAACTGTTCGAAGACCTGGGTCTGGTCGAGGAGGCAGCGCGCCTGTTCGAGCGGGGACTCCAGCACGAGATAACGGAGTCGGATTTCAAGGCCGCGCTGATGCGTCTGTCCATCCTGCAGAAGCGACGCGGCGATTTCGAGGAGGCCCTGCGGCTATGGAAACAGGCCGCCGAGGCGGGACACATCTATGCCCACATTGAGATCGCCAAATATTACGAGCATAAGCGCCGGGACGTAAAGTCGGCCCTGGCATGGACCCGGACTGCCCTCGAACATCTCCAACAAGCCAGCAGCATGGCTTCCCATGAGCGCAAACACTGGCTGGAGGAAATCTCCCACCGCCTTGCACGCCTGGAAAGGAAAGACGGTATATAATAGTCACCACCAACCTCGGAGGAAACATGGATATTTCCGTTTCGCAAAAGCAGGGAAATGTACCGATCACCGTGATCAAGCTGGACGGCGAGCTGGACGGTCAAAACTATCAGGAGTTGATCAGCAAGGCCCGGGAGCTGTTCAGCGCAGGTGCGCGAGACTTCGTGCTCGACCTTTCGGACCTGACCTACATCAGCAGCGCCGGACTGGTCGCTCTCCACAGTGTGGCTTTGCTCGTCAAGGGCGAAGAGCTCCCCGACACCGAGCAGGGCTGGTCTGCCTACCGCTCGATGGGGCGGACAAGCGCCTCGGGCGTGCAGACGCACATCAAACTGCTCAACCCGCGCGAAGAGGTCCGGAACGTGCTGGACATGGTGGGCTTTGGAAATGTCTTCCAGGTCTATACAGACCTTGACGAAGCCGTGCAATCGTTCTAAACAGGAGAGCGACGCGAGTGAATGCGCTTCGCTTTTTGATTTAAGCATATCTCACGATTAATGATGGCTCGCAATCCCTTCGCAAGGCTTTCCTAAAAAGAGACACTATGAAGCGACATATCGGTACTCTTGTGATCCTCCTGGCTGTTGTACTGACCGTGATCGTCTGGTTTGTCTTCCCTCCGGTGGACGATGGCCGCCCAAATTTCCAGCGCCAGTATGCCGGTGAGATCATCGGCTCGATCAATATCGTGTTGATGTCCTTTGCGCTGTTCCTGTCCACGCGGCCCAAGTGGGCGGAACCCTACTTCGGCGGCCTGGATAAAATGGACGTCACCCACCGCCAGCTGGCGAC
>DATAKV010000227.1:0-7337 GCA_036261375.1 Anaerolineales bacterium | reverse complement strand
TTCTCGCGCATGCGCTTTGCCGGCCGCGTGACTATGCTCAAAGCCATCCTGCTCATTCAGGTCTTCCCCAACCTGTTGGCCCTGGTGGCCATCT
Organism: Anaerolineales bacterium; assembly: GCA_036261375.1. Lineage (GTDB taxonomy): Bacteria > Chloroflexota > Anaerolineae > Anaerolineales > Villigracilaceae > Defluviilinea. Next base: position 7,243 of record DATAKV010000227.1, on the reverse strand, counting down.
ATGTGTTGATCTTCCAGACAGGCCAGATCATCCCACGGCTGGGACTCAACACCCATGCCGGCCTGATCATGGTCTATCTGGGCGGCTCGATGGGCATTAACATTTGGCTGATGAAGGGCTTTCTGGATACGATCCCACGCGCCATCGACGAATCGGGCATGGTGGACGGCGCCAGCCACTGGCAGATCTTCTACCATCTGTTATTACCGCTGCTACGCCCGATCCTGGTGGTCATCGGCATCCTGTCGTTCATCGGTACCTATGGCGACTTCGTCCTGGCCCGCGTCCTGCTCAATGATGTGAACAAGTACACCCTGATGGTCGGTCTGCAGATCTTTACAGCCGGTCAGTTCGACCAGAAGTGGGGTGTCTTTGCCGCTGGTGCGCTGCTGGGTGCCCTGCCCATCATGGCGATCTACCTGATCCTGCAGGACCAGATCGTGGGTGGTCTCACAGCAGGTGCTGTCAAGGGATAGGATGCAGGTTTTGGCCCCTGGCAGTATCTCTTAACGTTCAGGGATAGCCCTGTTCCCCGGACAGGGCTATCTTTATTATTCCCAACGAAAACTGGAAACTCGCTCATTCCCCGATGAAAAAGTCCTTACTGCTTTTCCTGGTCTTAGCCCTCACATTTCTATCAGGCTGTTCATCTCCCTCCACTCCGGCCCCTACACCGACTGAAGCACCGACATCCACGCCAGTCCCCGAAGGCACAGACGGGTTCCCCTGGTGGAACGACGCGGTCTTCTACGAGATCTTCGTCCGCTCCTTCCGCGACAGCGATGGTGACGGGATCGGCGACTTCAATGGAATCATTGAAAAGCTGGATTATCTGGATGATTTGGGTATTAAGGGCATCTGGCTGATGCCCATCAATCCGTCTCCTTCGTACCACGGCTACGATGTGACCGATTACTACGCGGTCAATCCGGATTATGGCAGCATCGAGGATTTCAAGCGTCTGCTCGACGAAGCGCACAAGCGTGATATCAGGATCATCATGGACCTGGTGCTCAACCACACCTCGGCCCAGCATCCCTGGTTCAAGTCGGCGCTGACACCGGGCAGTGAATACCGCGAGTGGTATGTCTGGAGCGAAACGGACCCGGGTTATCTGGGTCCCTGGGGCGCGCAAGCCTGGCATCGCGCCAGTAATGGACAGTATTATTATGGGATTTTCTGGGACCAGATGCCTGACCTGAACTACAACACTCCTGCCGTGCGGGAAGAGAGCAAGAAGATCGCCTCTTTCTGGCTCGACGATGTGGGGGTGGATGGCTTCCGTCTGGACGCGGTCCGCTACCTGGCCGAAGATGAGGCGCTGGCCGATTCATCCGCCAATCATCTGTTCCTGGAAGAATGGGGAACCTACTACCGGACCGTGGACCCTGACACATTCACGGTCGGCGAAGCCTGGACCGATAATGCCAACGTGAAGAAATATGTCGAATCCAATGCGGGACTCGATTCGGCGTTCAACTTCGATCTTTCAGATGCCATTTTCAAAGCCCTGAATGAAAGCAACAATACCAGCCTGCGCTTCATTCTGCAGACCACCATCCGTGATTTCCCCGAGCAGGACAATGCCAATTTCATCACCAACCACGATATGCCGCGCGTCATGAACCAGCTCAGCACCGACAAGGAACAGAAGGCAAAGGTCGCGGCGGGCATCCTGCTCACTGCGCCGGGCATCCCATTCATTTACTATGGTGAGGAGATCGGCATGACCGGCACCAAGCCCGATGAGCTCATCCGCACACCGATGCAGTGGAGTAATGAGGAGGGGGCCGGCTTTACAGCTGGCATTCCCTGGCAGGCGATCAACTCCGATTACCGGGACGTCAATGTCTCAGATCAGACCGGGGACAAAACGTCCCTACTCGAGCACTATCGCAGACTGATCCAGCTTCGTAATGAGCATTCTGCACTGCGCGTCGGCCAAACCTATGTCGCCGAGTCGGATTCGAATAAACTGGTAGCTTACTTGCGTGCCAGCTCAGGCGAAACAGTTCTGATCCTGTTGAACATAGATGACCAGCCGGTCAGCGACTATGAAATCAAACTGAGTACGGGTCCACTTTCAGGTGTGTACAATGCCAGGTCGCTGCTTGACGATATCGCCTACAACACAGTGCAGGCTAACGAGGCGGGTGGGTTTGACGAGTATGTTCCTCTCGACGAGATCCCACCGTACAGCGTCATTATCCTTCAATTAATTCCACAGTAATCCACTTCAAACAGGGTGACCATGGAAGACTTTATCTTTGGAACGTTATCCACAAATGAATCGCGACTGGCCCATCTGCAGAATATACGCGGCGGCGTGACCCATGCCCATCGCCGCCTGCCGCGCGACCCGCTGCCAGGCCAGCCTATCCAGATCCATCTCAGCCTCGGTCCATCGTATTCACAGGATAAAGCCTGGGTCTACTGGACGAACGATGGCAGCGATCCCGAGGGAAGGGATGGAATAGCATTGAACGGCGAGGCAGCTCCCCTGGAGCCGGTCTTCTCCGAATGGGATACACTCCTGTGGGGCTATATCCGCTCCTTCCGCGCTGAAATCCCTGCCCAGCAGGCCGGGACGGTTGTCCGCTATCGAGTTGCAGCAGGAGGTAAGGGAGAGGAAGTATATGCAGACAACGGTATCTATTACGCGTTTTACGTGGACGACGATCCGCCTCCCGCCTGGAGCAAGGAGGCAATCATCTACCAGATCTTCGCGGACCGGTTCTTCGGCAGTTCTCCCGATTTTCCGCAGGTGGAGGATAAGCCGTCACTGAAATCCAACGGAACCTTGCGCGGCATCATCGACAAGCTGGATTATATTGCCAGCCTCGGCGTGAACTGCCTGTGGCTGACGCCGGTCTTCCCCAGCCCGAGCTATCACGGCTACGACGCCACCAGCTTCTACGAGATCAACCCGCGACTGGGCACGAAGGAGGACTTCAAGGAAATGGTCGACGGTGCGCATGCCCGCAGCATCCGCGTGCTGATGGATTTTGTCCCCAACCATTGGTCCAACCGGCATCCGAGTTTTGTCGAGGCAACCCGGGATCCGAACAGCGAATATGTGAAGTGGTATACGTTCGAAAAATGGCCGGACCAGTATAAGTCCTTCTTTCATGTCAGGACCCTCCCGCAGATCAACCTGCGCTACCCACCTGCCCGCCAGCATGTGCTCGACTCAGCCCGGTACTGGCTGGAGGAATTCGGTGTGGATGGCTATCGCGTGGACTACTGCATCGGTCCCACTCCCGATTTCTATGCCGATTTCCGCCGCGTGACGCGTACGTCAAAGCCTGATTCGTGGACCTTTGGGGAGGCCGTCGACCCCCCTGACTCCCAGCTGGCTTTCGAAGGCGGCATGGACGGCGCCCTCGACTTCATGCTGCTGGAAGCCTTCCGCAAAACCTTTGCTTTTGGATCCTGGGATGCAAGAAAGTTCGCCGATTTCCTAGACCGCCACGAAGCCTACTTTCCATCCACCTTCTCCCGCCCCTCGTTCCTGGACAACCACGACATGAACCGCTTCCTGTGGGTGGCGGGTAAGGATGTCCGCAGGCTGAAGCTGGCTGCCTTATGCCAGTTCACGCTCGCAGGTCCGCCGGTCATTTACTACGGGACGGAGGTAGGGCTGTCGCAGAATAACGATGTCATGCAGAACGGCCGTGCCATCCACGAAGAGGCGCGCCTGCCCATGATCTGGGGTGAGGGCCAGGACCAGGAGCTGCTAGCGTTCTATCAGGAATTGTGCCACATCCGCAAGAACGAGAGGTCGCTGACACACGGATCGCGGGAAACTGTCCTTGCCACGGAAGAAGTCCTTGCATACCGCCGTCTGCTGGAGGGAGACTCCGTTGTGAGCATTCTGAACGTCTCGGACAAGGTCTGTGACCTCGTCATGGAGTTATCCGTATCCGCCGCTCTGCTGGGAACCCATTCCGATTGCCGAGTCCAGGTGGAGGGGAGTACGGCGCAGATCCATCTGCCTGCGTTTGGCGGGATGATCTTAAAATGAGCATCTCCGGCAAACTTGTGCGCTCCGAGCGGTCCTGGCCTGAGCGCGTGGAAATTCCATTATCGTTTTTGTTGGGTTGAACAAAATACTGTAGAATCGCACGATAGGACAAGGAAAGCTTGTCCTACCATTTTGAATCGTTCAAAGAGGATTGATCAATGACCACCACAACGCCCGATTGGGTACAGGACGCCATTTTTTATCAGATTTTTCCCGACCGTTTTGCAAGAAGCAGCCGCAACCCCGCTGCCAATTTACCGTTTGAATCATGGGAGTCCGCTCCCACCGTCCACGGATACAAGGGCGGCGACCTGTATGGCATCGCCGAAAAGCTTGATTACCTGAAGGACCTGGGGATCACGGCTCTCTACCTCAACCCGATTTTTTCCTCCGCTTCCAATCACCGCTACCACGCCTTTGACTATTACACCGTCGATCCTCTGCTTGGCGGCAATGACGCCTTCATGGAGCTCCTGGAGAAAGCCCACCAGAAGGACATCCGCATCGTGCTGGACGGTGTCTTTAACCATGCCTCGCGCGGCTTCTGGCAGTTTCACCACGTGCTGGAGTCAGGCGACGGCTCACCGTACCGCGATTGGTTCTACTTCGATCCCGAAAGGCTGAATCGCAAGAAACACTGGGGCGCTTACCCGAGTCCCCAGGAGCTCAAGGCACTCCAGCATGAAGACAGCCTGACCGCCATTGGCTACCGCGGCTGGTGGAACCTGCCTGCTCTGCCCAAGTTCAACACCGACACTCCGGCGGTCCGAGAGTTTTTGTTCGATGTTGCCGAGCACTGGATCAGGCTCGGCATCGACGGCTGGCGGCTGGACGTACCGACCGAGATCGACGACGATTCATTCTGGCAGGAATTCCGTAACCGTGTGCGGGCCATCAACCCTGAGGCCTACATCGTCGGCGAGATCTGGCACGAGTCCCAGCGCTGGCTGCAGGGTGACCAGTTCGATGCCATCATGAACTACGATGTGACCAAGCCCATGCTGGGATTCTTCCCTGGCAGGCATCTCAATTTGAAGGTACTGCACCAGCAGACCAACTACCACGGAATCCATGGCACGATTGACGCCCACGAGTTCGCCAACCGCATCGACCATAACCTGGGCCTGTACAGGCGCGATATCACCTATGCCCAGTTGAACCTGCTCGACAGCCACGACACGCCGCGCTTCCTTTCCTGCGCTAGTGGAGACAAAGATTCACTGAAACTGGCCTGGCTGTTCATGTTTGCCTATCCCGGCGCGCCGTGCGTATACTACGGCGACGAGATCGGCCTCGACGGCCACCACGATCCCGACTGTCGCAAGGCTTTCCCCTGGGAAGAGCACGGATGGGATAAAGATCTGCATACCTACGTCAGAGATCTGATCGCCCTGCGCAAACAAAATCCGGCCCTGCGCCGCGGCGATTATGGCCGGCTCTGGTCGGTCAACGGCACGTATGTCTTCTCCCGCTCGCTGGACGGAAATAAATTCGTGATCGCCTTGAACGTATCCGATTCAACCCAGGAGGCGTCTGTTGTCTTCCCGGGCACACTCCCATCTGTGGTGTTCGGGCAAGCTGAAGTTGTCTCGATCGCCGACGGGCGGCTGAACCTGCGGATTCCCCCCCGCAGCGGCGCGGTACTCAAGTAGCCGATCCAACGGGACGAGGAACACCTCGTCCCGTTTTGATTCCCACAACGAATAACAAGGCCCTGGGTTGTATATCTCAAAGGGCAAAACGCACCGATCATGGCACCGGACGAAACACAGACCACGCTCGACCATATTCTCCAGGAGCTGAAAAGCAGTGACGCGTCGCGTTGTCTGCTCGCCCTTAAGGAGCTGGAGTCTCTCAAGTACAGCAGCCCCGCCATTCTCAGTGAGCTGGAAAAGCTCGCGGTTCAGCATACTGACGAAGAAGTAAGAAAAACGGCGCGGCAGTCGCTCAGTTCCGCCGTCCATAAATATGTCCGCTCGCGAACGAACCGGCTGGATCCCAGCCACCGCGCCATCATATTGAGGCAGATCGAGCAGTGGCAACAGGACGGGCTGATCGAAGCCGACCGGGCGGAGGTGGTCAGGAGCCGCTATAACTTCGATATCAAACCGGCTCCGTCCGGACCTTCACCTGCACCCGTTATCGAAAAAACAGATGCACCTCTGCAGCCGGTCCCGGCCGGTCCGCAGCCATCCCTGATCCAGACTCTGCTCAGCGAAGCGAGTATCAAGATCTACCTGTACCTCGGAGCGTTCTTCGTCATCGCCGCGGCTCTCATTTTGGCGGCAGTGGTTGAAGCGGCACGCCTGCCTATTCTGGCGGCTGCGACCCTGGCGTTTGGAGCAGCCTCGGTAATCCTGCGCAGGCGTCTGCCCCAGCCTGCCTTCGCCCTCTTTATCGTTTTTTCGTTCCTGCTGCTCATCGATGCCAATGTCCTCGAAGAGACGATCGGACTGGCTGAACCCTCCCTGAGCATCTACTGGACGATTGTCTTATTGCTCATGGCCGGCATCTGGGGATTCAGCATCTGGTTCTATGACTCCCGGTTTTTCAGCGCGGTCGCCTTCGGTTCACTCAGCCTGGCATTCTACCGTTTCGGGGCAATTTTCGGTACCGAGACAGAGCTGTATATCTTTCTCGGCCTGCTTGCTTCGCTCGTCGGACTGGCCGGCACCTCCCTGCTGCGGAAGTGGAAGAGCCGGGAGTTTTCCGTGTTTGTCTTTTGGCTGGCGCAGCTGCAGGTGCTCGGTCTATTATTCGTTTCTGCCGCACTCGCCATTTTCCACACATTTGACTCGGATCTGCCGGATGGTTGGTGGCTGCTCATCGCGCTGACCTGGGTCGTGGCGGCCACTTTCTATTTCTACAGTGACCTGTTCCAGCCGGGCTTTGTCTTCCGCTGGATGGCAGCGGCGGTCCTCATGCCACTGCCGTGGTTCGTCCTGAAGCCGGTCGAGGCTTCCCAGGCGGGGTACGCGTTTGGGTTCTGGGGGCTGGGCGCGGTCTTCGCTCTCTTCAGCGAGCTGGCGGGAAGAGACGGAAGGTACCACGAGCCTCTGCTGTATGGATCAGTCCCATTATTCCTGACCTCCGCTGTTCTAGCCTTCTTCTCGGAGGATCCGGTCGTCGCCTTCACGATCTTTGCCCTGACCTCACTGCTCTATGCCGCGCTGCATCTTCTCCGCCCTCGCTGGTATGTGTGGAGTGCTGCACTGCTGG
>DATAKV010000529.1:0-2366 GCA_036261375.1 Anaerolineales bacterium | reverse complement strand
GAGAGCTTTCCCGGCTGTATTGGTTCAGGGCAGATGAAGACGGTCGCGTACCCAGGAGATCGTTTTCCGAAAAGGCCGTTTGCCGCGGATCGGGCCGGGGGGGTGGTACATCGGACAGGATATCGGCAATGCTGGGGACGGGTCCTTCCGGTCCGGTGTCATCCTCCTCAAATTCGGTCTTCGCATCGTACGAAGCCGGGCGCGACTCCTGGGGCGCGACGGCTGTCTCTTCCTCGTAGGGAGCGATCGACAGGGACTGGGCCAGCTGGCTGGCCTGTGAGCGGATGGTGCTGAAGGGCGTTTCGGCATCGAAGACCAGCGCCAGGACCACCTCATCGGCGATGCGCGTGGCGTAGAGCATATGCTCGGCCTTGGTCGCCTCCAGGCGGACGAAGCGCAACAAATCACTGCCCTTCTGCCCGTCCCAGTGTCGTGTAACCGTCACAGCCAGCTCCTTGGCCGCTCCCTGTGAAAGCTGGCCGGCATACGCCCAGAGATGGTCTCCGCGAGTGATGAGTGCAGCCTGGGCCGACGATTCAAGGGTCAGGCGGGTCAGGTGCTGGGCGGCTTTGGTCACATCCTGCAGCCATGGCAGTGTTGGGCTGCCGGCATGCACTTCACGTGACGTTTTGACCTGCGGTTTGGGCTGCATCGGCTGGGAGGTGCGAGGGGAGTCATCTTTCAGCATATTGAGTACATCCGGTAGGTAGTATGGTTTGGGCATCAGCACCCAGGGATGAAGGTGATCCAGGGCGGGCGGGGTCTCCTCCGGGGAGAAAACGACCAGGCGGATATCCGGCCGAAGCGCCCGGAGTGCTTTACCAATGTCGACGACCGTTTTGGCGCCAAGGTCCAGATCCAGAAAGGCTAGATGGCAGTTCTTCTCGTCTGCACGGACAACGGCCTCGCCTTTGCCTTTTACGATATGCGCAGAATATCCTGCCTGCTCCAGTCCATAGAGCAGAACCTGGCCAAAATTCGTATCTGCAGTGACCAAAAGCAGATCTTTTAGCATGTCCTGTAAAGTGTATCATGGCAGGGAAGTGGAGGCAAGCAGTAAATTGGAGCCATCCCTGTGCTATTTTCTCCAAAATTTGTTTGGACAACTTGATTTTCGCATATATTTGTGCTATCAATAGAAAAAAACAAGGATTGTTTGAATGCATCGCGAACGAGTTTCTGAAAACGTCTTCTGGTTTCAGAGTGAAGTATATGCCCAGGTGACCGCCGGCGTTGTGGCGGGACCCCAGTGGGCGGTGGTCATCGATACCCTGGCATTGCCGGACGAAACGCTGAGTATCCGTGAGTTTATCGAACACGAATTAAATGTACCGGTGCGCTATGTGATCAATACCCATTATCACGCCGATCATGCCTGGGGAAACTGCTTCTTTCCGGGGGCGACGGTGATCGCCCATGCCCGCTGCCGTGAGCTGCTCGAGCAGCGCGGCATCCCCTCCCTGGAGACAGCTCAAAAGCAGAATCCGGCCATGCGCCAGGTCAAGATCGTTCTCCCGCACATGACGTTCGAGAACGGTGAACTGACCCTGCGCGTCGGCAAGAAAAACCTGATCATCTCACCGGCGTTCGGCCACAGCCACGACGGGATCGCCGTGCTCGTGGAGGAGGACCGCATCCTGTTTGCCGGGGACTCCTTCATGCCGCTGCCCTACGTGGTCGATGGCAGCATCGATGACAGTGTCGCCTCCATCAAGCATGTGGGCAAGATGGGACTTGAGAACATCGTCCAGGGTCACGGCGACATCATCCTGCGCGGCGAGATCGATGCCGCGGTGAAGGAGAACCTCAATTACCTGGCCACGATTAAGAAATCGGTCAAGGCCATTTCGAAGCGCAAGAATGCCGAGGAGCTCTTGAACGAGATCAGAATTGAGGATTGCGGGAAAAGCCGGGTCTATCTCGGAGGGCTGGCCCAAACCCTGCATGAGCGAAACCTGCGGGCTCTCCTCCAGCAGATGAGTTGAGTGAATTGAAAATATTCATGCCTTAAGAGAGACAGCCAGGGATAACCTGGCTGTCTCTCTTCATTTCCTGCGTACAAGCGCTCAAATGCGCGGATATTTGCGATTGTCGATTTTATCCGCTTCGGCCTTTGCTTCCTTCCGGGCTCTTAACCAGCCATTCAGGCTGTACTTGACCACCCGTTCCTGCCCGGCAAATAGCTTTTTGATATTGGGCCGCAACGCCCAGAGCAGGAACAGCTCGGCAAGAATGCCATACCAGATATTGACGGGTTCCATGGCTCCTCGCGCGATCTGAATGCCGAAAGCAATGATCACCAGCAGACCGATGGACATGGTCGTTAGCGAGGCGATGCCGACGGTGAACCAGATCAATGCCCCGCC
>DATAKV010000523.1:0-8864 GCA_036261375.1 Anaerolineales bacterium | reverse complement strand
ACGAGCAATCCGCTCTTCATGCTGGATGAGATCGACAAGCTGTATTCCGATTTCCGGGGCGATCCCGCTTCAGCGATGCTGGAAGTTCTAGACCCCGAGCAGAACTACGCCTTCAGCGACCATTATCTCGAGCTGCCCTTCGACCTCTCGAAGGTCATGTTTGTGACCACGGCGAATACGCTCGGGAACATCCCTGCACCGCTGCTCGACCGCATGGAGGTGATCGAGTTCCCTGGGTACATAGAAGAGGAAAAGCTCGAGATCGCCACCCGCTACCTGATCCCGCGCCAGATCGAAGAGAACGGCGTCGATGGGCTGGGTCTGGTGTTCGAGCCGGATGCCCTGCGCCGGATCATCCGCGAATATACATACGAAGCAGGCGTCCGTAACCTGGAGAGGGAGATCGGGCGGGTGTGCCGCAAAGTCGCGCGCATGAAGGCTGAAGGCCGGAAATATCCCACGATTGTGACCGCCGAATCGATCGAGAAATTCCTGGGTCCCCAGCAGGTCTTCCAGCCTGAAGCCGAGCTGAACGATGAGGTCGGTGTGGTGACCAGCCTGGCGTGGACCGAGAACGGCGGCGAGATTATGCCGGTGGAGGTTGCGGTTCTGGAAGGGAAGGGGGGGCTGCAGATGACCGGCCAGATGGGCGAGGTGATGCAGGAATCCGGCCAGGCCGCGCTTACGTATATCAAGTCGCGTGCCGTGCCGCTACGTATCGATTTCGAGGTTTTCGAGCGCATGGATATCCATGTTCACATGCCGGAGGGCGGCATCCCGAAGGATGGGCCCTCGGCCGGCATCACCATGGCAACCGCCATCGTCTCCGCGCTGACAGGACGTCCCGTTTTTCGGCACGTCGGCATGACCGGCGAGATCACCCTGCGCGGACGCATCCTGCCGATCGGCGGCGTGCGTGAAAAGGTGCTGGCCGCGCACCGGGCCGGGTTGAAGACTGTGCTGCTGCCCGAGAAGAATCTCAAGGACCTGGTCGACCTGCCAAAGGCAGCCAAGACCGACCTGAAGATCATTCCGGTCAAACACATGGATGAGGTCCTGCAGCTTGCGCTCTCGCCGAAGGCCATCATGGAACCGCCGCGCCCCAGGCGCCAGCCGAAGGATGACAGCCAGGACGAGGGTGAATAACTTCCTGCCTTAAATCGAAATGCGTAATACTTCGGTATTACGCATTTTTATATCCGCGGACTCTGGAGGACAAACATGGAATCTCTTACAGGCAAAGTTGTGATCATCACCGGCGCCTCGTCAGGGTTTGGGGCTGCGGCGGCAGGTCTGTTTGCACAGGAGGGATGCAAAGTGGTCCTGGCAGCGCGGCGCATGGAACGGCTGGTGGAGATGGCGGATGAGATCCGCGGGCAGGGAGGAACAGCCCTGCCTGTCTCGACCGATGTGACAGAGTTTGAGCAGGTGCAGGCCCTGGTCCATTCTACTGTGGACCAGTATGGCCGTATCGATGTTTTATTCAACAACGCCGGCTTTGGACGGCTGGACTGGTTTGAAGCGCTCGACCCGAAACGGGATATCCAGATGCAGCTTAAAGTGGATCTGCTGGGCGTGGTCTGGATGGCACGCTCTGTGCTGCCTCTCATGTACAAACAGCGCAGTGGGCACATCATCAACATGTGCTCGCTCGCAGGCTGGGCGGCACCTCCGCTGTATACAGTCTATTCGGCTGCCAAGTTCGGCGTGCGCGGTTTCAGCGAGGCCCTGCGACGGGAAACCAGACCGCTCGGGGTCGAGGTCTCGACCGTCTATCCCGGGAGCTCATCCACGGAATTCCAGGAACATGTTGGCGGCAATCAAGCCAAAAAGCGCTTTACGACGCCGAATTGGCTGAAGGTAACACCGGAGGAAGTGGCCCGGGGTGTGGTCAACCTGGCAAAGCGGCCGCGCCGCAGCCTGGTTCTGCCGCGGATCATGGGGCTGTCTATCTTTTTCAATTCCCACTTTCCCGGCCTTTCCGACCGGATCCAGGCCCGGCTGTTTGCTCCCTATCACATGAAATCAATGGGCGAATAAACTCTCCCCTCACATAAAACGCGCTATGAAATCCGTTTTTCGTGTTAGGATTCTGCTTCGGAATCCATGGCACACTCATTACACGGAAAAGTGGTGCTCATCACAGGCGCCTCATCAGGATTTGGTAATGACGCGGCGCGTTTGTTCGCGGCGGAAGGCTGCAAGGTGGTGCTGGCAGCACGCCGGCTCGAGAAATTGCAGGCCCTTGCGGCAGAGATCCAGGAGCAGGGAGGCGAAGCTATCGCCGTTCCCGTGGATGTCAGCCAGAGCGCCGGAATCAAGGTCATGGTCCAGTCCGTCCTGGATATCTATGGTCAGATCGACATCCTGTTCAACAACGCCGGGTTCGGAGCGGTGGATTGGTTCGAAAATCTCGAGCCGGAGCGCCATATCGAGACCCTCATCCGGGTCAACCTGATCGGCACTATCCTGGTGACGCGGGCTGTGCTGCCGGATATGCTTGACCGGGGCTCGGGTCACATTATTAACATGGCATCGGTGGCAGGGTTGATCTCTTCTCCTTTGATCAGCACGTATTCGGCCAGCAAATACGGGGTGCGGGCGTTTACCGACTCTCTCAGGCGTGAAGTAGCCCCTCTGGGCATCAGTGTGTCGGGGATTTATCCCGGTCCTGCTGAAACCGAATTTGGCACACACCTCAAACAGCAGCGGACTCGGGAAAAAATCAACAGGTTTATCGATCTGCGAATGACCTCAGAATATGTCGCCCGCCGCGTCGTCGAATTGGCCAAACGGCCCCGCCGCAGCATGGTCATTCCCTGGTGGTTCCGAATTATTACAACGTTCGACACGCTCTTCCCGGTTGTCGTCGATTGGATCTTATATTATTTTGCCAGGAAAAATCATACATTGAAGTAGGAGACACCCATGACTCAATCCCGCCTCGATAAACTTAACGCCTCGCTCCGGGTCTCAGACCTGGATGCCGTGATCCTCAACCCTGGTCCCACGCTGACACATCTAACCGGTCTGCGTTTCCACTTGATGGAGCGCCCGGTCGTGCTGATGCTGGCGAAGGATCAAATTCCTGCGATGGTGATGCCTGAACTCGAATTACAGAAGGTCGCCTCTCTGCCGTATGACTTGCAGGTCTTTTCCTATGCCGAAAACCCATCGGAGTGGGGCCAACCATTTTTACAGGCAGCCCAGGCCCTCGGTTTGGACGGAAAGCGGATTGGCGTCGACCCGCGCCAGCTCCGTCTGCTGGAATATCGCTTCGTCAAGGATGGCGCGCCTGAGGCAGATTTTCTCGATGCAAGCGAGCTGCTCGCGAGTCTTCGCCTGTATAAGGATCCAGCCGAAATCGAGAGGATGCGCCGGGCGGTGAAGGTCGCCCAGGACGCTCTCGAGGCGGCCATTCCACTCATCAAGATTGGCATGGCCGAAAAAGAGCTGTCCGCCGAGCTGGTAACGCAGCTGCTCAAACACGGCTCCGAGCCAGAGCTGCCTTTTGCCCCGATCGTTTCCGGTGGACCGAACGCAGCCAACCCGCACGCCTCGCCAACAGAACGCAGACTGCAGGCCGGTGACCTGCTCGTCGTGGACTGGGGCGCAACATATGATGGTTACATCTCCGACCTGACCCGCACGTTTGCCGTCGGTGATGTGGATGATGAGTACAAAAAGATCCATCAGATCGTCCAGGATGCCAACGCCGCTGGCCGCGCCGCCGCAGGACCCGGCGTCCCCTGCGCAAACGTGGACAAGGCAGCCCGGGCTGTCATCGAGCAGGCCGGCTATGGCGTGTATTTTACTCATCGCACAGGCCATGGCATCGGCATGGAGGGCCATGAGGAGCCCTACATGCGCGGCGACAACATGCAGCGGCTCGAGCCGGGCATGGCGTTCACCGTCGAGCCGGGCATCTACCTGCCGGACCGCAACGGCGTTCGCATCGAGGACAATGTGGTCATCAACGAGACCGGCGCAGATGTTCTTTCCGATATGCCGCGCGAGATCAGAATTGTAGGTTGATGCTTTTTTGATCCGCTGGTCATTGCTGCTCCTGATAGGCTTGTGACATAAGCAGCAAGACAGGATGATGATATTGAATATCCGCCGCAGGAATCAAGGAACGTTTCTGCTCCTTGCAGGCACTCTGTTGATTTGGATGGTGATCCTTATACTATTCAACGCGCTTGGTTATAACAATACATGGCAGTTGTGGAACGTCGATCCCCAGAGTCTGCCCTTCATGGATTTTCGCCTGATCCCGGGCAGTGCAGAATCGTATGCCAGGGGGTATGAGCCGTCCGTGGAGAATCCCTATGACCCGAATGGCAGGATCTTCAATTATCCGGCGTTCTGGCGTCTGTTCTTTTATACGGGGATCTCACAAGACGATACGATCTGGGTCAGCGTAACCATGATCGTCCTGTTTTTTATCAGTGTAATCTTTTTCCCGGAGAAACTTTCAACTGCAGGCGCTCTTGGAATGATAGCGGTGCTCTTTTCCCCGGCCTCTATGCTCCTGTATGAACGCGGCAACGTGGATTTGATCGTGTTCGTCTTGTGTGTAGGAATTGTGCTGGTTTCTGGTGTTTCTGCTGGTACCGCCGCAGGCTTGATCTTCGTAGGCGGTGTCGTTAAGATGTTCCCCATCTTTGGATTAAGTGTCTTGCTGAGGGAACCGAAAAAGAGATTCCTGTTATTCTCCGTCGTGAGTTCTCTGGCTCTTCTCCTGTACATGCTTCTCACCTGGGACAGTGTGAAAGCTGCCTGGAATTTCACCATGCGCGGCGATGGGGCCTCTTATGGAACAAGTGTCTTCGCCACCCGTTATGGACCGGCGATCGTCCGTACGTTCTCAAAGTGGTTTCCAGCTTCGCAGATCGAATTCTTTATGCAGTATGGATTTTTAGCACTGGCTTTCATACTATTTTTGCTGGTCATTCTGCTGGCATTCAGAAATTCTGAGAACCCGCTCGTTCTTTCTGAAAGAAATCTTGCTGCCTTCCGCATGGGATCTTCGATCTATGTGGGAACATTCCTGCTGGGAAATAACTGGGATTACCGTCTGGCTTTTCTGGTGCTGCTCGTGCCTCAGCTTGTCCAATGGATCAATTCTTCAACAGGGACATTACGCCGGGCTGCCTGGTTAAGCATGGGTTTGGTTCTGCTGTCGTGCTGGCATTTCTTGATCGTAGAGATACCGCTGGCAGGGATCTTTGACTCCGCAGCCGATTCAATGAAATTCTGGATCATTCTCGATGAAGCCTTCAACTGGATGCTCTTCGCCAGTCTGGCCTTTCTGTTGGTTGCCTCTGCGCCAGGCTGGGTAAAGGAGCTGCCGTCGGACGTCCTTACAAAATCAGTCACTCGTACACATACCGAGCAAAGAGATGCGCGGGTCAATTGAAGGATTCTTTCTCGAAGGCAGTAAAAATCGAATGATGTACAAAGCAGAGCGCGGTAAGCCTTTCCTGGTCGGTGCCTCCATCCTGATATGGCTGCTGATCCTCATTTCATTTCGATTCCTGGGATATGAGCAGACCTGGATCCTGTGGAATGTCTCCCCCGAAAAACCAATCTTTCTGGATTTTCGCTTGATTCCAGGCAGTGCTGAATCATTTGCTCATGGATTTGAGCCTTCGATTGAAAATCCCTACGATCCGCACACACGCGTCTTCAACTATCCGGCCTTCTGGCGACTGTTTTTCTATACAGGGATCACGCAAGACGATACGATCTGGATTGGTATTTTAATGATCGTTATGTTCTTTGTCAGTGCCTTCCTCTTCCCGGAAACGCTATCACTTCCTGGCGCCCTGGGCATGCTGCTCGTGCTCTTTTCTCCCGCCTCTATGCTCCTCTATGAAAGAGCCAACGCGGATCTAATCGCATTCGTCGTTTGTGTGATGAGTGTTCTTGCCCTGCGGCGATCCGCCGGTCTTGCTGCCCTGCTGATTGCCTTTGGCTCGATTGTAAAGATGTTCCCGTTTTTCGGCATTAGTATTTTACTGAAAGAGCCAAAAAGGAAATTCTTGCTCTTATCGGCAGGCTGCCTTCTGGTTCTGGTCCTCTACATGGCGGCCACCTGGGAGGGTGTTGTCGCCTCCTGGACACTCACCGAGCGAGGCAAACAGGCGTCCTATGGCACGAACGTTTTTGTAACCGGGTATAAACCGGCAATCCACAGAGTTCTGTCACAATGGCTTTCACCGGACATCATTGACCTGCTTCTCCAATACATGCCTGTGGCAACGGCCTTCATTCTTCTAGTGGGGGCAGCCCTGCTGGCATTCCGGAATAACCGGCAAACCGAAACCATTGGAGGATCTAATCTTGCTGCATTTCGCATGGGCACCTCCATATATATCGGCACGTTCTTTTTAGGAAATAACTGGGATTACCGCCTTGCCTTTCTTGTCCTGGTAGTCCCCCAACTGGTGGAATGGATGTATTCCGAAATCGAATTGGTTCGGATAATAGCCAGGTCGAATATGGCATTCATTCTCCTCTCGTGCTGGCATTTTTTACTTTTGCGGATATCCAGCGAATCCATTTTCAACTCTATAGCAGATTCGATGATTTTCTGGATCATCCTCGATGAAGTTTTTAACTGGCTGCTCTTTACAGGCTTTGGCTACTTATTGTTCGCCTCCACCCCGACATGGGTAAAAGAATTGCCGGGAACCGTTTTCTCGAAATTTGCTCCCCCATCTCAGCATGAACGGATCGATTCCCCGGTATCCTGATCTTCTCAATGAGCAGCTCCATTATGAAGATGTAAGCCGACAGGCCGCACTGCTGGAGAGATGATCACGATTCGCCGCGTCCTCCCTGAAGAAGCAGAAAAGCTGACCCAGATTGCCCTCGCCGCAAAACGCCACTGGGGCTACCCTGGGCGCTGGATTGAGATCTGGACACCGCAGTTGACTTACGATGCAGATTATTTTGTACAGAACGAGAGCTGGGCGGCTGAGATGGATCATGGCCCTGTCGCTTTTTATACTCTCCTCGAGAAAGATGGTACCGCCTGGCTGGAAAACCTATGGGTCATGCCTGAACGTATCGGAAAAGGCATCGGCAGGGAATTGTTCCTGCATGCAGTAGATCTGGCGCGCCGGCGCAGCTATACACTCCTCCGGCTCGAGGCCGATCCGAATGCGGCCGGTTTCTATGAGAAAATGGGCATGCACAGGATCGGTGAGCGGCATTCCACAGTGGAAGGCCAGCCGCGGGCGTTGCCCATCATGGAGATGCTGTTATGAAGAATATGGGTCCAAAAAGCTCAGAATGGCTTGCATCGGTCGGAGTCCATAGCCTGGACGATGTGGCGAAGCTGGGTGTAGTGGAAACGTACCGTCGTGTCAAAGCGGCCTATCCGGAGAAGGTGTCCCTGAATCTGCTGTACGGACTGCAGGCAGCGCTTCTCGATCTGCCGTGGAATGAGCTCCCGCCGGATATTAAAGAACAGCTAAAGAGACAGGTTGATGAAAGTTCCGTATAGAAAATCGATATGCTGATCGTCGATGCTCATCTGGATCTGGCCTGGAATGCCCTGCAGTGGAACCGCGATCTGCAGACTTCGGTGTATACGATCCGGGCACGTGAGAGCCAGCTGGCGGGCGCCGGGCGCGGGCAGGGGACGGTTGCATTGCCTGATATGCGCACCGGTCGTGTCGCTCTCTGTTTTGCCACGCTGCTGGCCCGCTCGACTGGCCGCCCGGTCCAGAATCTGGACTATTCGTCTCCGTTGCAGGCGTATGGAGCAGCTCAAGGGCAGCTCGCTTATTACTATGCCCTGGAAAAAGAAGGGGAGATCCGGATCATAAAAGATTCCATGGAATTATTTGACCATATTAATCTATGGCAGGATTGGGAAACCGACACGACTTATGCCCAGCCTTTGCCGGGAATCGTCATCAGCATGGAGAGTGCAGACCCGGTCCAGTCACCGGACCAGCTCGCGGCGTGGAAGGAGGCGGGAGTCCGTATCATCGGTCCTGCGCATTATGGTCCCGGACGGTATGCCGGCGGTACATCTTCGGAGCTTGGGCTGACGTCGCTGGGCAGGGGTCTGCTGCGTGAGATGGAACAACTTCGCATTATTCTCGATCTGACCCATCTATCCGACAAAGCATTTTGGGATGCCCTGGAGCGATTTGCCGGGGTAGTGCTGGCGAGTCATAACAACTGCCGGACGCTGGTCCCGCACCAGCGCCAGTTCGACGACCGGCAGATCCGGGCCATCATCGAGCGCGGTGGTGTGATCGGCGCCGCCTGCGACAACTGGATGCTGCGCTTCGGCTGGGTGCGCGGCGCAAGGAATAACGAGCCCGTCCGCCTGGTGGATGTCACTCATCATATCGATCATATCTGCCAGCTTGCAGGGAATAGCCTGCATGCCGGCATTGGCAGCGACCTGGATGGCGGCTTTGGCCGCGAGCAGTCCCCTTCGGATCTCGACACGATCGCCGACCTGCAAAGTATCGCTGACATCCTGAGCGGTCGCGGCTACAGCGAAGAGGATATTTCCGCCATCATGCATGGCAACTGGCTCCGCTTACTGCACCAAACCTGGTCATAAAATCACTTACAGGAGAAACCAACCATGTCCAAACAACAGATCACAACAAAATCCGGTGCGTCCCCCGTGGGAGCCTACTCACAGGGGCTGCGCGCCGGCGACTTCATCTTCGTCTCCGGCCAGGGTCCGCTCGATCCACAGACCGGCCAGATCGTGGGCACAACGATCGAAGAACAGACTGCCCGCGTACTGGAGAACATCAAGGCTATTCTGGAAGCAGGTGAGGCAAGCATGGGAGATGTGGTTAAGGTCAGCGCGCACCTGAGTGACC
>DATAKV010000511.1:0-6153 GCA_036261375.1 Anaerolineales bacterium | reverse complement strand
TCCCGGTTCAGGGTCGCGCTTTCTTCGGTCAGATCACGAAACTGGTCGCCGCGGCTGGCCGTAACCCGATCCAGGCCCGCTTTTGCCTGCTCCAGCTCCTTCTCGGCCTGTTCGGCGGCCTCCATGGCTTCGAGCTGGCGTTCCTCAAGGGTTTCCAGGTGCCGTTTCAGTGAAGTAACATCCTTCTGCAGGTCCTGCAATTCCTTGGGGTTATGGACTTGCCCACCATACAGGCTGGCTTCGGCGAGTTGGATCTTAGTGCGTTGCTTTTCGACTTCCTGTTCGCTCTGCTTCAGCAGCCGCTCAGTTTCCCTGGATCGATCCTCGGCCGAGGCGAGGAGATCGGAGGCGGCACGCAGCTCTGCATCATTTTCGAGGGTTTGCTGGATCGCCTTCAAACGCGCACGGGCCTGATCCATCTGGCTATCCACCTGTTGTAGACGATAAAGACCCAGCGCTGCGCTCATGATGAGGTTATTATAGTCGAACTCCCTTACTGGGTGGGGATGTTATAAAAATTGTAAACTGCCTGAGACATCTGGGCGAACAGGGCCGAGACCGGATCCCAGACGGTCTGGACAGGATGATAGGCATAGATCGCCAGAACATAATTACCGCCTGGCGTGTAGATGATCCCTGCGTCACTAATGTTCTGAATGAAGCCTGACGAAGGCTCGGTAATCCAGCCATGTTTGTGAGCTACCTGGGTCCCTTCAGGGACCCCGGCTTCGATGAGCACGCCGATTTTGTCCGCGGTCAAAAAGCTGATCATCTGCTGGCAGATCTGGGACGTGATCTTGTCGGGGAAGGCCGCGACCAGGGCGCCGCCGCCGGTCTCGGCACACTGGTAGATATCGGCCAACAACATGCCTATCTCCGACGGTGTGGTTTGATTGAAATCGTCCGGATCGGTGAACACATCGGTCCGCTGGTTGGCGGGTGTCGTGATCTGCTGCAACAGTGGACAGGGAAATTCCGCGCTGCAGAAGAAGCCCGCCAGGAAGGTGTTTTCCAGGCCGAGCCTGCGCATGTCTTCCGTCACCACGAGCGGACCGCGCAGTGCATCCAGGCTTTCCATTAAACGGTCGGCAGGCGGATTTTCCGATTTGCTCATCATATCCAGGATCTGGTTGGAGGCCTGCTCGTTTAAAGCGCTCTCTCCGTACTTGATGAAATAGGACACCATGATCGGGATCTTGACGGTGCTGGAGGCGGTGAAGGCCACATCCGGGTTGACGGAGATCTCCTGGCCTTTGTCCATCGCAAAGTGGACTTCCTGTCCGTTCTGCAGGTCGAACAGGTAAACACCCATGACACCATCGTAATCGGCGACGGTGATATTCTGCTGGAGCAGGATTTTCAGGTTATCCATGGTGGGGCGGGAGGCCGTGCTGCGCTGGTAGGAGAGCACGACTACGCGGTTGCTGGGAGAACGCAGGGTGTCTTCAAGCAGGCGGACCGAGCGCTCGATATCCAGCACCCGGCCTGGGGCACCGGGGGTGAAGGATGTGCTGCCCGGGACAGGCTGGGCCGGCGTGGGCGGCTCGTCGTAGCGGGCGGAGATCTCATTCTGGAGGTAGGCGATCAGCCGGTCCTCGGCGATCGTCGCGCTGAGCGGTACGTCTACCGGGTCGGGGTTTCGGTTCCACAGGTAATTCCAGAAGCCACCCCAGAACGAGCCGCCGGTCCGGGCGAGGTCGGCAGCGGCCATCATGCTCTCTATATGCAGCTCAAAGCCGACCACCGTCGGGTCCACATGAATGATTGCCTCTCCGTACTGCACTTCGATGGGAGTCGAATAAACCTGCAAAACACGCTGGGAGGCGATCTGCGGATCCACACCGCCAACGCGGACACCGGCAATGGTCATGCCCACGGGGTAGTTATTCCTTTGACGGCTGTAGCCGATCAGGGAAACGATGAACAGCACAATCGAGATCGAAAGGATTGTGATCGATATGCCGCGTAGAATGGGAATGGAACTACGGTTCCGCAAACTGCCTCCGATACCGTTTTCTGTCGCTTCAGGTGGGTTTCCTACCGATACTGTTTGAAATCAGATGCCAGGTGTAGCAAGTGAGAGTGTTTTCGAGAATATGACAAATATCGCAAAAAAGTATAACACACTCATTTTAGGGTTTGTGCTAGAATACTTTTGAGAGAAGCATAGCGACCCTGAAGGTTTTTCTGGCGAAACTGTAGGTTATTTGCGGTACCCGTTGAATCCGTAGAGCAGCCTGGCACGCGAGAGGGACCTTTAGGGTCTTATATTGCACCTTCGCAATCCACTTGCAGGATGGGACGATGTTACGCTCATTTTTAATCTATCTTTCCAAAGCGGCCTGGGCGCAAAAACTGGTGACAAGCTGGGGTTTTGCCTGGAAGGCTGCCTCCCGGTTTGTCGCCGGAGAACAAGCCCGCGACGCCATCCGCGTCGTCAGCACGTTGAACGAAAAGGGGATCAATGCAACACTGGACCACCTGGGGGAACATACATCGACGGCGGAAGAAGCCGCCAATGCAACCGAAGACATCCTGGCTATCCTGGATGAAATCGATAAGGCAACCGTACGATCCAATATTTCGATCAAACTAACCCAAATCGGCATGGGCCTGGATGAACGGATCTGCAGCCAGAATCTGATCCGCATCCTCGAGCGGGCTCAGAAACACAACAATTTTGTCCGCATCGATATCGAGGATACACCCTATACCGATATCACCATCTCCATGTATGAATCCATGCTGGAGCGCGGCTTCAGCACACGGGTTATGGGGCTGGCAGTCCAATCGTATCTGTACCGGTCCGAGGCAGACGTTCGCAAACTGCTGGAAAAAGGAACGCGCTTCCGCCTTGTGAAGGGCGCCTACAAGGAACCGCCCGAGAAGGCTTATCCTAAAAAGGCAGATACCGACGCCAACTATGATCTCCTGACCAAGATCCTGATCGACTGCAATCTGAAGATGGAGAACAACCGCCTGAGCGCCGACGGTCGTATTCCGCCGATCCCGGCGATCGCAACCCACGATGATAAGCGCATTGCCTTTGCAAAGCAATATGCCGAAAAGGTGAAGCTGCCCAGGGACGCCATCGAGTTCCAGATGTTGTATGGAATCCGGCGTGACCTGCAGGAACAGCTGGTGAAGGAAGGCTATCCTGTGCGCGTGTATGTGCCATTCGGGACGCACTGGTATCCCTACTTCATGCGCCGTCTGGCAGAGCGCCCGGCCAACATCTGGTTCTTTATTTCGAATTTCTTCCGCAAGTAAGTTCAGTCGTTATGTAGAAAAGTAGACACGTAGACAGGATCAGGTTTTGTTTACGTGTCTACCTGTTTAACCTCAAACCCGTTACAATTCCCCTATGTCACCCCTGGCACTTGTCACCGGCGCGGCACATCGACTGGGAAAAGCGTTCGCCATGACCCTGGCGCGGCAGGGGTTCGACATTCTCCTCCATTACCACCAATCCCGGGACGAGGCGCTTCAGACGAAGGCGGAGCTTGAATCCGCTGGAAGCCGCGTGACCCTGATCCAGGCCGACCTTACCGACCCGGAACAGATTTCTTCAATAATTGCTCAAATTGACTCTCTGAGCGTTCTTGTCAATTCAGCGGCGTTCATGCCTGCTGGGAATGTAGACCAGCTCTCGATAGAGAGCTGGGACACTTCCCTTGACTTGAATCTCAGGGCTCCGTTCCTCCTCGCCCGGCAAGCTTCGCATAAGATGGAGCCAGGTGGACTCATTGTCAACATCACAGATGTAGGCGCATACAAAGCCTGGAGCCGCTATCCATCCTATACCGTCAGCAAGGCAGCGCTGGAATCGCTGACCCGGATCCTGGCCCGCGGGCTTGCGCCGAAGATACGCGTCAATGCCATTGCCCCGGGACTTGTCCTGCAATCGGAAATCGTCCCGGCGGACGAATGGGCGCGGCTGATCAAGCGGGTACCCCTCAGGCGCGCAGCCCGGCCTGAAGAGATCGCCTCCGCCCTCGAGTTTCTATTAACGAACGAATATATTACCGGGCAAACCATTGTCGTGGATGGCGGGTATTCTCTGGTGTGAACAAGCCCCGAATAGACGTCCATCTGTACGGTGCCATTTTGACGAAGAACATAACCACCCTGGCTGAAGAAGACCATCAGGGTATGCACAAGGAGTTTCCATGTCCGAAGTCATTGAACTTTCAGAAAAACTCAAGTCCGAAGGCGACAGAATGCTCTCCATCTTTAGTGGGTTGGGTGCTGACCAGTGGACCCAGGAGGTCTACACCGAAGGCACCCTCTGGACGATCCGCGATGTCCTCGCCCATTTTGTGACCTCTGAGCGCGGCCTGATCAAACTCTTTGAGCAGATCCGGCAGGGCGGCACCGGCGCCGCAAGCGATTTCTCCATCGATCGCTATAACGCCGCCATGCAGGAACGCACGAAGGAAATGACGCCGCAGGAGCTGCTGGAGCAATACCGGCAGGTCCGTGTGAATTCCGTGGAATGGGTATATGGCTTGAACGAGGCTGAGCTGGAGATCACCGGCCGCCATCCGTTTTTGGGACAGACCGTCATTCGTGAAATGATAAAGATGTTATATATCCATAACCTGACCCACATTCGTGATATGAAGCGTACTTTGAAATAGGCGCTGGATAGCAGCGGCCTAACGATTTCAAGACACTGGGGCGCTGTAGTGAAAGGTACCCATGAATCTGCCTCCGTTCAAGCTCGAACGCTACTTTGCAAAATACGAGTTCAACACCGAATTTCTGCTCTGCTCGTCAGACTGTGAAGCCATGTCCATTGCGGACCTGCTCGGCTTTGAGCCAGGCGCGGCAGAAAAGCTCCAGAGGGTCTGGCTGGGATATACCGAGTCGCAGGGAAGTCCCGCTTTGCGGGCGGAGATCTGTACGTTGTACGAGGCGATCAAGCCCGAGAATATCCTTGTTCATACGGGGGCGGGTGAAGCCATTTTCCTATTCATGTTCGCCGCCTTTCAGGAGTGGGATCATGTCATTGTTCACTCGCCAGGGTACCAGTCGCTGGCGGATGTCGCCCGTGCCGCCGGCTGTGACGTCAGTCCCTGGCGGGCGCGCGAGGAAAACAACTGGGCCCTCGACCTGAACGAGCTCCGCCATCTGATGCGGTCGAATACCCGGGCCATTATCATTAATACACCGCATAATCCCACCGGGTACTTGATGTCGAAGGAAGACTACGATGCTTTGCACAGGATCGCCCAGGAAAACAATCTGCTGCTCTTTTCCGATGAGGTCTATCGTGAGTCGGAATATGATCCTTCCACGCGTCTGGCGGCGGCCTGTGATTATGGGGAGCATGCCATCTCCCTCGGCGTGACCTCCAAAACATACGGTCTGGCCGGCCTGCGTATTGGCTGGATCGCTACAAAGAACAAAGCTATCTACGATAAGATGGCTTCGCTCAAGGACTACACTACCATCTGCAACTCGGCTCCCAGTGAGTTCCTGGCAGAGGTGGCCATGCGCAATCGAAAGCGGCTTGCCGAACGAAACCTTGGTATCATCGAGGAAAACCTGTCCATCATGGACGATTTTTTTGCCCGCCACGCGAACCTTTTCTCATGGGTTCGCCCAAAAGCCGGATCGATGGCTTTTCCGCGTTATCTGGGCGGGGATGTGGAGCAATTCTGTGATGAGCTGGTAAAAAAAGCCGGTGTGCTCCTTTTGCCAGGCTCTGTGTATGATGACTCCAGGAACCATTTCCGGCTGGGCCTGGGGCGAAAGAATTTACCTCAGGCCGTGGAAAGACTGGAAGAATTTTTGAGAAATCAGCGTCGGTAATCTACTTTTCATCCAGCCGATATTCTTACGCTCAAAATCCTTAAGCTGAAATCGGAAACCATCCCTTGAGAACACTTTTCCGTCTCTCCCGCCCTCTGCACCTGTTCATCGCTGCGCTGACTTTTTCCCTCGGTGCGAGTATCGCCAACTACCTGGGCAGACCTTTCCGGGCCGACTCGTTCTGGCTGGGCCTGGTCGGGGTCCTGCTGGCCCAGATCAGCATGAACCTGTTGTCGGAGGTCTTCCGTCTCGATGCCGAGCCGCTGACCGAGAACGAAACCCGCCGCGAACGGTTGGTGGTCCGCAACAATGCCCTGTATATCGCGATTGCCTCTC
>DATAKV010000494.1:0-2817 GCA_036261375.1 Anaerolineales bacterium | reverse complement strand
GATACCCTGTCCCTCCCTTTTGAAGATGAGACTTTCGACGCGCTGGTCTCCGGTTTTCTGATGCGCAATGTGGTCGACCTGCCGCAGGCGCTGCAGGAGAAGTACCGTGTGTTAAAGAAAGGTGGGCGCGTTGTCATTCTCGATACGACGCGTCCAAAAAAGAATATTCTATCCCCGTTGATCTGGCTGCATATGCACTTTGTCATCCCCTTGCTGGGCAGGCTGTTGACCGGTTCCGGCGAAGCCTACCGCTACCTGCCTGAAACAACAGAAAATTTTCTCGCCGCAGAAGACCTGGCTTCACGCATGGCAGCAGCCGGATTTCAAAATATCCGTTTTCAACGATTTATGTTTGGAACCGTTGCCATCCACTGGGCGGAGAAGTAGATCTCCCTATTTCATTATCAGCCTGGCGGCACGCCGGCCGATCTCCACGGCAAAATTGGTTCCCCGATCCCAGGGATAGACCTGGCTCATCGAGGCAAAGTACAACCCTTCAATAGGTGTTTCGATGGAAGGGATGTTCTTTGAATGGTTCACCAGCGGCACAGGCTGAGCATAATTCGTTTTGAACACCCAGACCTTCTTCACCCAATCCCGTGAAAATCCGGGGTTGAACTTTTTCAGGGCGGGCACAAAGTGCTCCAGCAGCTCTTCATCGCTCATGGAAAAATACTTGTGTCCCGCTTCCAGATAGTCGCCAGCATATACAATGTGATCGCCGCCGAAGTGCTCCCTGGAAATAAAGTTCGTATGTTCCACCAGTGCCAGGAAGGGATAGCCCTCCTCCTTCGGCAGGTTGAACCAGTAATAGCCTTCCTTCGATAACTGATGTTTGAGCGACAGAACCATCACCACCGCACCCATCGATTTCAATTCGAGCAGCCCTTTCAAGTACTGTTCGGGGAGATCGGGACTGAGCTTCGCCATTAAATTGGGGGATGTGGTGACTAATACCCTGTCGTAGGTTTCCGCTTTTCCATCGCTTCGAACCCACAGCTGATCCTGTTCCCGTTTAATGGATTCAACTTTCGCTCCCAGGCGGATCTCGATCCCCATCCCGCGCAGTTTATCGGCAAACAGATTGGCAAAGTTCTGGAAGCCGCCTTCGAACGTGCCAAGGCGTGTCGTGCGGGCCTTGATGCGGGCCCACATCCAGGCCATGTTGACATCCCGGTAGAACGGACCGAACTTCCCGATAAGCAGGGGTTTCCACATCTTTTCATAGACGCGTTTGCCTGCCCACTTCATCATCCAGGCATCGGCGGTTACTTGTTCGAGTGCTTTCCAGTTATCCGTGAAGCGCAGGAACAAACCTACGAAGCCGAAGCGGATCTTGTCGAGGCCAAACCCAAGCCCCGGGAAGAGCAGCGCCTTGAGGATCGAATCGAACGGATAGAACCTTCCCTTGTGGTACATCACCGTCAACGGGCGCGGGAAGATGACCTTGTCCTTCCAGCCCAGCTCTTCGATCAAGCCCAGCATGTGATTGTCGCTGGCAAACCAGTGGTGGTAGAACTTCTCGACCGACCAGTCCCAGTGCGGTTCCTTGAACCCCGATGCCAATCCGCCTACGAAATCGGCGGATTCGTAAATCGTAACGTCATGTCCTGTCTTTTTTAAATCATAAGCGGCTGCCATGCCGCCAAATCCTGCTCCGATGATTGCTATTTTCATCCATGCTCCCAAATGACCTGTCACTGCAAGCAATGACTTTATTTACTTTTCGTCCTTTGCTCCACTTTTGCCGCAAGGATTTTGAGCTTGCCCCAATCCTGGCGCACGATGTAGATCATCGCCAGGTTCTGCAGCCAGCGCGTCTCACAATTTGGATACTCGGCCAGCTGCTCGAAGACCTCCACGGCCTTTTCGTCGGTCCGCCGCGTTCTGGCATATTCGCTGGCGAGCTGTTTCAGGTAGGCTTCGTTCCGCCTGCGCAGCAGCTCGGCCTGGGCTAATTTCTGGCGCGTCTGCTGGACATGCTGGCTGGTGCGGGCAATCGCTGCTTCCAGCTCGTCGACCGTGAACGGCTTGATCAGGT
Organism: Anaerolineales bacterium; assembly: GCA_036261375.1. Classification (GTDB taxonomy): domain Bacteria; phylum Chloroflexota; class Anaerolineae; order Anaerolineales; family Villigracilaceae; genus Defluviilinea. The sequence goes on along the minus strand of DATAKV010000494.1, from coordinate 776 downwards.
ATTCCTGCACGCCGACCGTGATGGCTGTGCGCAGAGTGGTGGTATCTTTTTCCGCCGAAATGATAATGCAGCCGGTGTCCGGGTGGATCTGGTTGATCCTACGATAGGCCGACAATCCGTCCAGCTCAGGCATATTGATGTCCAGCAGCAGGATATCGGGATGGTGCTCCCTGGCCAGGTCCACTGCCTGGATGCCGTTCGCGGCGATGGCAACGACTTCCACATCGTCGATGGTCGCCAGCATCAGTCGGGTGTTGCGGCGCGTTTCCTGTACATCGTCGGCGATCAGCACCCTTAATTTTCTGCGGGGGGACACGGCGGTCTGCGTCATAACGGCATTCCTTGCTCAGATGAATGAGACGGTTCGTTGTTCCTGATAAGTATAACTTAAGCCCACGGGTACAATATTATTAAATAAATACAGGGCGGCAGGACCGCCCTGTATCGTTCCATGGAGATTGTCAGGATTGGACGACTTCCGTTCGCAGGGAGTCGCTCCACTTGACGCCTTCGCGTGCCAGATAATACGCGCCGAGCAGGGTGATCGGCAGCCAGAGGGCTACATGCAGAACAAGCGTATACCCGGCGGCTGTAGAATGCTCCACGCCATAGGCGGTCAGAACGGCGATGCCCGGTGCATCGAACGTGCCAATGTAGCCCGGCGCGGAGGGGATCGTCGTCGCCAGGTTGACGATGCCGTTCATCAGCATCAAGGCAAAGAACGAGACCTCAAAATCGAAGGCGTGCATTACGAACCAGTATTTCCCTGTTTCAAG